>JBJTSM010000708.1:0-3551 GCA_046076685.1 Planctomycetia bacterium
CAGATGTCTCCTCGCGGGGATCTTTCCCTTCAGCGTCTTGTGGCAGTGGAGCCGATGCGCTCTGGGCTTGTATGCGACTCCGAACCGTTCCTACGACGCGGCCTCTTCGAGGAACACTCCCATCCGCCGAAACTTCTCGTAGCGTTCCGCCACGAGGGTTTCGACGGGCTGGTCCACCAGGCTGCGCAGCGACCGGACGAGCCAGGTCTTCAGCCGGGTCGCCATCTGCCGCGGATGCCGGTGGGCGCCGCCGGCCGGTTCCTCGATCACGGCGTCGATCACGCCGAACTCCTTCAGGTCGCGCGACCGGAACCGCAACGCCCGGGCCGCGTCGGCCTTGAACTCGACGCTCTTCCAGAGAATCCCGGCACACCCCTCGGGGCTGATCACGCTGTAGTAGGCATGCTCGAGGACCGCCACCCGGTCGCCCACGCCGATGCCGAGCGCGCCGCCCGAGCCCCCTTCGCCGATCACCGCACAGAGGATCGGCACGGGGAGCGTCGCCATCAGGAACATGCTCTCGGCGATCACCTGGGCCTGTCCGCGTTCCTCGGCCCCGATGCCCGGGTAGGCGCCTGGCGTGTCGATCAGGCAGATCACCGGCAGGCCGTATTTGGCAGCCAGCTTCATCTTGCCCATCGCCTTGCGGTAGCCCTCCGGATGGGCGCAGCCGAAGTGGCAGGCCTGCCGCTCGGCGAGCGTCTTGCCCTTCTGGTGGCCGATCACGAGCACCTTGTGCTGGTCGAGCTTGGCGAACCCCGTGAGCATCGCCGGGTCGTCACCGAAGGCTTTGTCGCCATGTAGTTCGACGAATTCGTCGAAGACGAGCGACAGGTAGTCGCTCGTCTTCGGGCGGTTGGGGTGGCGGGCCACCTCGACCGTCTGCCAGGGGTCGAGACTGCCGAACACGGACTTCTGCACCTCGACGAGTGCACGCTTCAGCCGGCGCAACTCCTCCTGCTCCTGGCCACCGATCGGCGCGGCCTCCAGTTGCGAGATCCGGTCTTCGATCTCGTAGATGGGCTTTTCGAGCGGCAGGCGATGCAAGGTGGACGTCATCGGGCGACCTCACGGGAACGGGATGTGCCCGCGATTGTCACCGCGGGGCAAATCCCGCGTCAATTCGGAATCCGGCCGCCTGCGAAGGTGGCCGGATCAGCCGCCCGCCCGGTTCAGGAACTTGATCGCCCCGATCTGCTGGACGAGGGCCCGCATCGATTCGGGCCGGTCGGCGGGCTTCTTGGCGAGCATCTGCCGAATCAGCTTCGAGACGCTTCCGGTGGCGTTGCGATTGAAAACCTCGACCGAGGGGGGCGTCGCCGAAAGGTGCTTGTGCAGCAGTTCCTCGGTGGTCGAAGCCGTGAACGGCGGCATGCCCGCGAGCAGTTCGAACAGCACACAGCCGAGGGAATACATGTCGGCCCGGGGGTCGACCGGCATGCCGCGGATCTGCTCGGGGGCGATGTAGCTCGGCGATCCCTGCGCCTGGCTCTTGCCGCCAAGGAGTCGATGGAGCAGGCCGGGCCTGCGAGCCGCGATGGCGAGGTCGACCAGCTTCACGTCGCCGTCGGCCGATGCGAGGATGTTTTCGGGCTTGACGTCGCGATGCACCCAGCCGCGACCGTGCATGTGATCGAGTGCCCAGGCCACCTGCGTGACGATGCGGTGCAGCCGCGGGGCGATCTCTTCGATGCCGGTCGCGATCTGTTTCTTGAGGTTGGCGTGCGGAAAGAGTTCCATCACGAGGTGCGGCAGTCCGCCCGCCTCGGAAAACCGTTCGATCCGGACGACGGCGGGATGGTCGAGCCCGCGGGCCACGTCGGCCTCGTGCCGCAGCAGCCGCCGTTGGCCGGCGTCGCGGGCCATCTCCGGCACGACCGCCTTCACCGCCATCCGCCGCCCGGACGATCTGTCGACCGCCTCCCAGACCTGGCAGTGACGGCCCATGCCGACCTGCCGGACGAGCGTCAACTGTCCGAGTTGTTCCGGCATTCTGGCCATGAGGATGCTGCCTTCCCGGAAAGGCCGGGATCGAGTTCGATCGACACGAGTACGAGCCCCTGTGGCGGCGCCGTCGGGCCTGCCACCGGCCGGCTGCGGGCCAGGAGCACCGCGTCCATCCACTCCGGTTTCCGCTTGCCGGAGCCGACCATCACGAGCGACCCCGTGATGATGCGGACCATGTTGTAGAGAAATCCGTTGCCGACGACCTCGAGCCAGACCTCGGCATCGGCCGCGTCGTCGTACCCGGAGTGGCGAAACACACGGGCGGAGAGGATTGTGCGAACTTTCGACCGCCGTGTGGAGGGGGTGGTTTCAAAACTGGTGAAATCATGTTCGCCGACTATTTTTCCCGCCGCAGCCTCCATGGCGTTCACGTCGAGCCGGGATTTCCACCGCCAGACCAGGTGTCGCTGGAGCACCGGCCGCCATGGCGCGTCGTGGATCCGGTAGCGGTAGCGTTTCCGCACGGCCGCCGACACCGGATCGAAGCCGTCGGGCGCCGCGAAGCCCTCCAGCACGGTGATGTCGGAGGGGAGCTTCGCATTCAGGGCGCGGACCCAGACCCCGGGTTCGAGGCCGCTCATCGTCGTGAAGGCAGCCACCTGTCCCAGGGCATGCACGCCGGCGTCGGTGCGGCTCGCGCCGCGCGGTACGAGCACTTCTCCCGAGACGCCACGGATCGCCTCGGCCAGTGCCCCCTGCACCGTCGACCGGCCGGGCTGGACCTGCCAGCCCGAATACCGCGTGCCCTCGTAGGCCAGCGTCAGGCGGATCGTACGCGGCGATCCGTTCGTGACGGCGGAGGAGTCTGTCATGCGGTGTGCGACGCGGGATCCCGGGGGCGGCTCATCAGCGGACGCAGGAGTTGGCGGAGGACGGCCGCCGGTACGAACGCCAGATTCGCGGTCAGCATCGCCAGCCCGAATTCCATCATGCCCATCGCCAGTCCGATCCCCACGTGCACGGGCACGGCCATGGCCAGGAACAGCCGCCGGGTGAGCCTCGGCCAGACGAGCGCCGCATAGGCGATTTCCCACCACAGCGTGGCGAGCGTCAGGGCGTTGACGAGCCGGGGATGCCGGGCGAGCCAGGTGAGATCGAGCGTGCGGTACTGCACGTTGGCGGCGGCGCCCCAGAGGGCCGTTCCCTCCCACCAGCTGGCGCCCAGGAGCTTGCCGCAGCCGGAGAAGAGATAGACCACGCAGAGATGCACCTGGATCAGCCGCAGGGCCAGATTCGCGCGGACCGACGGCCGGCCTGCCGCCCGATCCGGTGCCAGCCAGCGATCGACGGAGAGCACCGCGCCGGCGGGGCCGATGGCTACCGCGAGAAGGAGCATGCCCAGGGTGTCGTCGAACCCGAAGACGTTGAGCGGCGCCCTGTTGACGGCGCTGATGAAGCCCACGAGCGACACGACCGCCGCCAGCGGCGTGGCGATGCCCAGCGCGAGCATCACGGCCGCGACGAGTGTGACCATCGCCAGCATGCGGGCCATGCCGGCGGTCTCCGTCGCGAAATACCAGCTCCACTGCCAAGGCTGGTCGTTC
>JBJTSM010000709.1:0-3790 GCA_046076685.1 Planctomycetia bacterium
CGTCCGGGCCGACAAGGTGGGCCTCGTGTTCCAGCAGTTCAACCTCCTCCCCGGGTTCACGGCGCTGGAGAACGTGCTCGTGGCGATGTCGTTCGGTTCGGGCCGCCCCGACCGCGACCGGGCGGCGCGGCTGCTCGACGCGGTGGGGCTCGCCGACAGGCTCCACCACAAGCCGTCCGAACTGAGCGTGGGCCAGCAGCAGCGGGTGGCCGTGGCGCGGGCGCTCGCCAACCGGCCCCGGGCCGTGCTGGCCGACGAGCCGACCGCGAGCATCGATCCGGCCCACCAGCAGCAGGTGATCGACCTGTTGCGCACCACCTGCACCGAGCAGGGGGTGGCGCTCCTGGTCGTGACCCACGCCGCCGACGTCGCCGGCCAGTTTCCCCGGCGGGTGCGGCTCGAGGATTTCAACCGCGCCGCCCGGGGCCGACCCCGACACCCCACCCATCCTTGCGGACCCGTCCTTCCCGACCTCTTCTCCCATGACCCTCCTCGGCATCGCCTGGCGCAACATCCGACAGCGGCTGCTCACCAGCCTGCTCACCGCCCTCTCGCTGGCCCTCGGCGTCGCCCTGGTGGTGGCCACGCTCGTGACCGGTGGCATCGTGAAGCAGGCGTTCGAGTCGGGCTCCGGCATGGGCTACAACATGATCGTCGGCGCCAAGGGCAGCCCGCTCCAGCTCGTGCTCAACAGCGTCTACCTGATCAGCCGGCCGATCGAGAACATCTCCTGGGACTTCTACCAGCAGTTCCTGCCCGCGGCCGAGCGGCCCGACGGCGTGGACGGCCGGTTCGCCGCCAGCACGAAGACCGCCGTGCCGATCTGCATGGGGGACTACTTCCGCGGCTTCCGCGTGGTCGGCACGAACGCGGCCTATTTCGACCGGCTCACGGTCGGCAGCGGCCGGCCGTTCGGCTTCTCCTCCGGCCGCAACTTCCGCGACGACGAATACTTCGGCGGCGTGCTCGGCGCCACGGTGGCCGCCCGGCTCGGCCTCCGGGTCGGCGATCCCTTCGCCCCCACGCACGGCGCCGACGACGGCAAGGTGCACGACCCCTTCACCGTGGTCGGCATCCTCGCCCGCACCGACACGCCCGTCGATCGGGGCGTGTACGTGAACATGGAGGGTTTTTATCTGCAGGAAGGGCACGCGAAGCCGGTGGAGGGCGAAGCCGACGGCGGCGGGCCGGACGGCGCCGTGCCGAACGCGGACGGAAAAACGTTCCAGCCGCTGCCGTTCGCGCAGCGCGAGGTGACGGCGATCCTCGTGGAGACGGCGGCGCTCCCCGGGCTGCCGGGCATGCCCGACCTGCCCGCCGAGCTGACGGCGATGACGCTGCGGACGGCGATCAACGAGGGCCGCGACGGGCAGGCGGCGGAGCCGGTGCGGGAGATCCGGCAGCTGCTCGACCTCTTCGTCAAGCCGCTGGAGCTGCTGCTGCTGTTGATCACGGCGCTCGTGGTGCTCGTCTCCGCGATCGGCATCCTCGTGAGCATGGTGGGCTCCGCGCTCGAACGCAGCCGCGACGTGGCGATCATGCGGGCGCTGGGCGCCCGCCGGGCCCACGTGCTGGCCGTCGTGCTGATCGAGGCGGTGCTTCTGGCCGTCGGCGGCGGCCTGGCGGGCTGGGTGCTCGGACACCTGCTTGTGGGCGCGATCGGTCCTTTGATCACGACCAACGCCGGCGTCTCGGCCAGCGTGCTCTCGGCGGCGCCGGGGGCGGAGCTGCTGCTCGTGCCGTTCCTGGTGGCGCTGGCCATCCTGGCGGCCCTCCTCCCGGCCCTGGCCGCCTACCGCACCGACGTCGCCAAGTGGCTCCAAAACGGGTAGCGCGGGAACGCCCCGGCGTTCGCTAAACTGTCGTCATGCGAAACCTGCTCCGAAACCTGCTTCCACGTCCGTGCCGTCCGTGGATCGTCGCCGTGATCGGCGTCGGCCTCTTCGTCGGGCAGGCGGCGCGGGTGACGGCCTGCCCGTTCTGCTCGGCCGTGTCGCTCACCTTCGCGCAGGAGATCGCCCAGAGCCAGGCGGCGGTCATCGTCAAGCTCGTGGAGCCGCCCCCCAAGGGCGCGCTTTCGCCGCGGGCCGAGGGGCCGCTGCCCAAGGGCAGGTTCGCCGTCGTCGAGGTGCTCAAAGGGGGCGACCTCGTCGCGGAGGCCGGCCACTCCGGCGCGGATGGGAAGCCGATCGAGACGATCCTGCTCGAGGAGAAGCCCGTGGGCACGCTCTTCCTGCTCATGGGCGTCGAGCCGCCGGCGCTCGTCTGGTCGAGCCCGATCCCGGTGAGCGACCGGGCCGTCGCCTACCTCCGCAAGCTCGCCAGCCTGCCCGAAAAGGGTTCCGACCGGCTGGCCTTCTTCCAGCAGCATCTCGAAGACCCCGACGAGACGCTGGCCCGCGACGCCTACGACGAATTCGCCGTCGCCCCCTATGCCGACGTGCGCGGCCTCGCCGACCGGATGCGGCCGGCGCAGCTGCTCGAGTGGATCGAGAACCCCAAGGTCCAGGCCAACCGGCGGCGGCTCTACGCCACGATGCTCGGCACCTGCGGCACGAAGGCCGACGCCGACCGGATCGGCAGGATCCTCGCCAACCAGGACCTGGGAGCGGACAAGGCCGAGGTGCGCAGCGGCCTCGACGCCCTCATCGCCTGCTACGTCACGCTGCGGGGCCCCGACGGCCTCGACCTCGTCGATGAGCTGTTCCTCGACCGCCGCGGCCGCGAGGTCCCGTTCACGGAGACCTACGCCGCGGTGATGGCGCTGCGGTTCCTGGGCGAGGAGTCGGAACGGGTGCCGAAGGAGCGCGTGCTCAAGTCGCTGCGCCGGCTGCTCGACGAGCCGAAGCTGGCCGACCTCGTGATCGCGGATCTGGCCCGCTGGCAGGACTGGTCGGTGATCGACCGGCTCGTCGAACTGTTCGAGAAGGCCGAGGCCGACAACATCTTCGTCCGCGAACCGGTCGTGAACTACCTGCGGGCCTGCCCGCTGCCGGAGGCCGCCGCGGCCATCGCGAAGCTCGAAAAAATCGATCCGGAGGCGGTCCGCCGCGCCGCCACGCTGGCCGCGTTTGCCGGCGCCGCGGGGGCCAAGCCCGCCGCCGCACCGGCCGGATCGACCGCCGGCGGCTCCCCGTCCGCGGACGACGGCGATGCCGGTGATCCGACCACGGCCGCGGCCGGATCGTCGGCCGACGGCCCGGGGATGTCCCCCGCCACGGCCACTCAGGCCACCCCTGCCGAGGATGCCCTCGCAGCGCGGATCCCCGCCGTGCTGGCCGACGAAGAGGCCACCGACGACACGCCCGGCCGCGACCCGGCGAGCGTCGAGCCCGCGCGGCCGGCGGCCGGCGCGGCGGCGACCGGCGGCCCCACCCCGGCGGCCGGCGGCTCGAAGCTGCTGCGGTGGGCGATCTGGGGGGCGATCGTGCTCGCGATCGCGATCTTCTCGCGGGCGAAGCTGCGGGCGGGCGGGAGCGGCCCGGCGGCTCGATAGGTTGGGTTCGACAGGTTTCCTTTTCATCGGTCAACAGGCAGGCAAGAGCAGGCGATGGCCACGGGTCTCTTCGACACTTCCCCTGAGGCATCGATCGACGGCGTCGACGGCGAGGGCCGCTATCGCGCGATCGCCGGCACCGCGATCGCGGCCGCGGTGCTCGCCGTCCTCTCCCCCGTGGCGTTCCTCGACTGGTCGCTCACGGCCGTGCCGGCGGTGGGCCTCGTGCTCGGCCTGCTCGCCTACCGCACGATCACGCAGCGGCCGGAGGACTTCACGGGCAGGCCGCTGGCC
>JBJTSM010000710.1:0-4977 GCA_046076685.1 Planctomycetia bacterium
TCGAGCCCGAGCTGGGATCCCGCCCGCAATCTGCCGCAGGCGAATTACGTCGGCATCTCGGGATCGGTGAATGACCGCTCCGCGTTCACGTGGAACCACTATGGCTATTCACCCGACGACGTCGTCTCCCGCGGCGGCGTGCTGGTTCACGATGCCGCACGCAGTCCGAAAGACCTCACCGACGGCACCAGCCGGACGCTCGTGATCGCGGAACAGGGAGATTGGTGCACCGACGGGACGGGGGCGAGAAAGGACTGCCGCAGCACCGGCGGAAGTTTCACGTTCGGCTGGTTCCGGGACGGCAATCCGCGGCTCAACAACCTGACCACCGTCCGCCACCCGCTCAACACGAAGTCCACGACGGCCGCCGGCGTGGACGGCAGCGGATCCTGGCAGCAGAACAACAATCCGCTGCAGTCGGCGCATGCCGGCGTGGTCGGGGCGGCCTTCGCCGATGGGTCGGTGCAGTTCCTGGCCGATGCCATGGACTTTACCGTGCTCTGCAGCCTTGCCGATGTCGCGGACGGCGGTGCGACATCCGCGTACTGACACCGGTTGACCGGAGAGAGGAGCCTTTTTCATGAGCCGTCACATCCTGAATCTTTTGCCGTTGGCGGTGCTTGTCGGGTGCGGTCCCGCGGCGGCCCAGACCGTGGCCACGGGCGTCGTCACCAGCGGCGGACGTCCGGTCGCGTCGGCGGTGATCACCTTCAGCGACCGTTCGGCGGGCGTGGAACTCGCCGCCCGGACCGACGCCTCCGGCCGCTTTGCGATCGTCAGCCACGGCTCTCCCGGGCTGCGGCCGGGCACCTACCGGGTGACCATCGTGCCGGTTGCCGAACGCCCCCCGGAGCCGGAGCAGGGGCGAAAATTCGCGGGCCCCGCTCCGGTCGGGCGGCGCGACGACATTCCCCTGCTCGATCGCGACCTGCGGTCCACTCGGCTCGAGGCTACGATCCGGTCTGGAGCGAATGAGTTCACGTTCGATCTGAAGCCTTGATGGGCCGCGTTTTTCTGCCGCACGGTCGCGGGCCAGGCTAGGATCACACCCCGCCGACTGAGCAGACGAGAGAACTGGTATGAACGACCCAAAATCTCCAGCAGACGCGAGGGAGAGCGGTTTCCCCCGCCGGCGCTTCGGGCGTGCATGGAACATGGCGAAGCCCCACGTCAGTTACAATCTGCTCCCGGTCGTATCCGAGGTCGCGCCAGCGCGTGGCTGCGGGTTGAGGTCGATCCAGGCCTCGTCGCCCACTGCAATACGCTGCAGCGGTTCGGGACTGAACTCGATCTCCAGGCTGCCGCTCACGCGATTCCATTCGATGCGGGTGATCCGGCCGATCGTCACCTCTGCGTTGCCGACCGTGCGGTAGACGGCGTCGCCCAGCGCGACCTGCGGCCGCACGGTCAGGCCACCGTCCTTCCCGCGATGGGCGGGCGTGTCGCCGAGATACTTGGCATCGGTGCTCTCGATCACCTCGAAGTGAAACCGCGTGCCGTGTGCCGCCACCGGCAACACCGCCTCGGCGTCGATCGCGCGTGCGGAACCTGCCCCCAAAGGCCAGCCCGTCGTGGCCATCGTCACGAGGCCCATGGAAATCAACACCCCCAAAACCCCGAAAAACCTGTGACAACGTGAACGATGCATGGTAAACCCCTCTCGTGTGTGCGTTCGTGGCGAGCGTCGCCCGAAGCATACCGCGGCCCGCGTGGTTCCACTGATTAGTCGTCCCGTCACCGCAGGACCGTCAGCACCGCTTCGAAGAGTTCGTGCAGCGCACGCGTGAGGCGGGAATCCGTGCCGAGCTCCTGGCCGAGCCGCACGAGCACCAATGCCTGGATCCAGTTGTTCCAGTTTACGGTCCGGTTGATGTTCTTCATGTCGTCCTCCCTGACGACCACCACGTCCCCTGATCACCAGGGACAGTTTTCGTGCCAAGAGCCGCCGGCGGCAAGCATGCGCGGTGAATCTCCGGCGAAACCGCCGTTTCTCCGCGGGACACGTGGGACGGCTTACCGCGCCCGGCGGTACCAGCGGATGAGGGCGTTGGTCGAGCTGTCGTGGGCGAGGGTCGGCTCCGCCTGCGACTCGAGCTCCGGCACGATCCGATTGGCGAGCACCTTCCCGAGTTCCACGCCCCACTGGTCGAACGGATTGATGCCCCAGACGCAGCCCTGCACGAAGACGCTGTGCTCGTAGAGGGCCACGAGGCTGCCGAGCACGCGGGGCGTGAGCCGCTCGGCCAGGATCGTCGTGCTCGGCCGGTTGCCCGGAAACGTCTTGTGTGGCACGAGCTCCTCCGGCACCCCCTCGGCCCGCACCTCGTCGGCCGTCTTGCCGAAGGCGAGCGCCTCGGCCTGCGCAAAGACGTTGGACATGAGCAGGTCGTGGTGCCGGCCGAGCGGGTTGGCCGAGCGGGCGAAGCCGAGGAAATCGCAGGGGATCGTCCGTGTGCCCTGGTGGATCAACTGGTAGAAGGAGTGCTGGCCGTTGGTGCCCGGCTCCCCCCAGTAGATCGGGCTCGTCTGGTAGTCGTCGATCACGCGGCCGTCGAGCGTCACCCGCTTGCCGTTCGACTCCATCGTCAGCTGCTGCAGGTAGGCCGGGAACCGCTTGAGATACTGGTCGTAGGGCAGGACGGCGATCGTGTGAGCGCCGAGGAAGGTGGTGTTCCACACCGCGAGCAGGCCGTGCAGCACGGGCAGGTTTTTGGGGAAGGGGGCGGTGCGGAAGTGTTCGTCGACCGCGTGGAAGCCGGCCAGCAATTCCGCGAACGCCTCCGGGCCGATGGCCAGCATCGTGGAGAGGCCGATCGCCGAATCCATCGAGTAGCGGCCGCCCACCCAGTCCCAGAAACCGAACATGTTGGCCGTGTCGATGCCGAAGGCCGACACCTCGGCCGCGTTCGTCGAGACGGCGACGAAGTGCCGCGCCACCGCGGCCGGATCGCGCAGCGACGAAAGCAGCCACTCCCGCGCCGACCGCGCGTTGGTCATCGTCTCCTGGGTCGTGAACGTCTTCGACGAGATCACGAAGAGCGTCTCGGCCGGATCGAGGTCGCGGGTGGCCTCCACGAAGTCGGTGCCGTCGACGTTGGAGACGAACCGGAACGTGAGCCGACGGTCGGCCTGCGGCCGCAACGCCTCGTAGGCCATCACCGGCCCCAGGTCGGACCCGCCGATGCCCACGTTGACGATCGTACGTATCGGTTTCCCCGAGTGCCCCTTCCAGCTCCCGTCGCGGACCTGCCGGGAGAACGTCGCCATCCGGTCGAGCACCTCGTGCACGTCGGGCACCACGTCACGGCCGTCGACCAGGATCTTCTCGCCCCGCGGGGCCCGCAGCGCCACGTGCAGGACGGCGCGGCGCTCGGTGGAGTTGATCTTCTCGCCCGAGAACATCGCGTCGATCCGCCGCCGCAGGCCGCAGGCCTCCGCCAGTCCGACGAGCAGGCGGAGCGTCTCGTCGCTGATCCGCTGCTTCGAGTAGTCGGCATGCAGCCCGCAGGCGTCGATCACGAGCCGCTCGCCGCGGGCCGAGTCGCCCGCGAAGAGATCGCGGAGGTGCGTGCCGCCGAGGGAGGCGGCGTGGGCCGCCAACTGCCGCCACTCGGGCAGGGAGGAGCGGGCGGGAAAGGGCGGGGTTGTCATCGGGTCGTTCCTCCTGCGGTGGCCACCGTCTGCGACTTCTTCACGATCACCTCGAGCAGTTCGTTCCAGCTCTTCACGAAGGCCTCGGCCCCGTCCTTCTGCAGCTTCGCGCCGAGGGCCTCGAGGTCGACGCCGGCGCGGCGGACGGCGAAGAGTGTCTGCTCGGCCGAGCCGCCGCCGGCCGACACGATCCCCGCGAGCGAGCCGTGGTCGGCGAAGGCGAGGAGCGTCTGCTCCGGCATCGTGTTGACGGTGTAGGGGGAGGCGAGGGCCGACACATAGAGCGAGTCGGAAAGCTTCGGATCCTTGGTGCCGGTGCTCGCGTAGAGGAGCCGCTGCGGCAGGGCGCCTGCGTTGGCCAGCCGCTGGAAGCGGTCGGAGGCGAGCAGGTCTCGGTAGGCCGCGTAGCTCTGCTGGCCGACGGCGATGCCGAGCCGGTTGGCCAGCTCCTGCGGCAGCTGGGCCGCCGTCGCGCCGTCCCAGCGGCTGATGAAGAGCGAGGCCACCGAGCAGACCCGTGGCGACAGCCCCGCCTCGATCCGCCGCTCGATGCCGCGGAGGTAGGCCTCCTCGGCGGCGAGGAAGTGATCACGGGTGAAGAGCAGCGTGACGTTGACCGGCACGCCGGCGAAGATCGCCTCCTCGATCGCCGGCAGGCCCTCGGAGGTGCCGGGAATCTTGATGTAGAGGTTCGGCCGGTCGGCGCGGGCGTGCAGGTCGCGGGCGGCGGCAAGCGTGCTCGCGGTGTCGTAGGCCAGCGTGGGCGAGACCTCGAGCGACACCCAGCCGTCGATCCCCCCGGTCAGTTCGTGGATCGGCCGGAACAGGTCGGCGGCCCGGACCAGATCCTCGATCGCCAGCTCGAAGAACAATTCCTCGCCCGACCGCCCCGCGCTCCGCTTCCGGGCGATGGCGTCGTCGTAGAAGTCGCTCCCCTTGACCGCCTGATTGAAGATCGTCGGGTTGCTCGTCAGGCCCGTCACCGAAAGCTCGTCGATGTACCGGGCGAGCGTCCCGTCGTCGAGGATGCCGCGGGTGATGTTGTCGAGCCACAGGCTCTGGCCGAGGTGGCGAAGACTGGACGTGACGCGGTTCATGGCGGGATCCGGAAAGGGTAAGGGCACCGGCCCCCCGGCCGACGCTTCCCCACTCTACCCGGGTATCGGCCGCCCCGCGACGATGTCGAGGATCACGGCCCCGAAATCGGCGAGCCGTTTCTCGCCGATGCCCCGGCAGCGGAGCAGGGCGGCAGGGGAGGCGGGGCGCTCGCGGGCGATCGCCCGGAGGGCCTTGTCGTCGAGGATCGTCCAGGCCGGCTTGCCCCGC
>JBJTSM010000711.1:0-2516 GCA_046076685.1 Planctomycetia bacterium
GACATGCCCGCCCCGGCGGCCAGATCGCGACAGGCATGCACGGCCGCGAACCGCGACGCTCCGGCGCACGCGCCCGGAAGCGGCCGCTCCCGCGACGTGCCCCGCACCGGCACTCCCAGCGTGCCGAGCACCGTGGCCGCGGTGGTTTCGGCGAGGCTGCGGCAGGTGGTGAGCTTGCCGCCGACGACGGACCAGACCGGCAGCCGCGACTCACGATGCCGCACGAGCAGGTGACGGCGGGTGATGCCGGCAGGCGCACCCCCTTCCCCGCCGACGAAGGGCAGCGGCCGCACGCCGCAGTAGTGCTGCTGCACGTCGGCATGGCCCACGCCGACAGCGGGGAAGATCCGCGCCGTCGCCGCGAGCAGATAGTCGATCTCCGCGTCCTCGGCTCGGGCCGCGGCCGGATCGCCGCTGAACGGAATGTCGGTGGTGCCCACGAGCACGAGTTCGGAACCGAAGGGCAGCACGAAGACGGGCCGGCCATCGGCCGCCTCGCCATAGACGCCGTGGTCGGCGAGCGCCGCCCGCAACGGCGGGGAATGCAGCAGCAGATGGCTTCCCTTGGTGCCGCCGATCAGCCGGCGGCCGGCGGCGGCCGGCAACACGGCTTCGAGCGTGCGATCCACCCACGCGCCGGTGGCGTTGACGATCGCGTCGGCCCGCACGTCGAACGCCCCGCCCCCGCATGCCCCGGCGCCGATCGCCACCATGCCATCGCCGCCCACCCGCACCTGCCTATGCGTGCAGACCTCGAACCGCGTGCCCAGCGCCGCCGCACTGCTGCGGGCGTCGACGAGCAGTTCCACCGTGAATCGTTCGGGAAAGAGCAGCTGCGCATCGGCAGAGACCGCCCCCCAGGGAAAGCGACGGCGATCCACGGCCGGCATGCCCGCCAGTCCCGCCCGCACGCCGCGGTGCCGCGGCCAGCCCGCGCCGGCCGCCAACAGATCGTAGAGCGTGAGGCCCAGCCCCACCGTCCAGCTCCCCCGACCGCCTCGCCCCTGCCACCGCCGGGCAAGCGGCTCCGCGCCCACCAGCCGTGCCGCGGCGGCGGCCAGGCCGCCGAACCGCCGCTCCATCGGCAGATAGAACGGCAGCGGACGGACGAGGTGGGGAGCCAGCCGCACGAGCCGGTTGCGTTCGACGAGGCTTTCCCGCACGAGGCCGATCTCGCCATATTCGAGGTAGCGCAGCCCGCCGTGAATCAGCCGGGTCGACCAGGCCGTGGTGCCGGACGCGACGTCGTCGCCATCGACGACGATCACGCCCACGCCCGAAAGCGTGAGTTCACGGGCGATGGCCGCCCCGTTGATTCCCGCCCCCAGCACGACGATCGTTGGTTCGGCTGCCATGGTCGTCCGTCATGGTCGTCTGTCGTCGCCACCGCCGGCGGCGGTATGCTTCGCGGCGTCCCGGAATCACTCCCGGAGCGTTCCTGTGCCACTGCCCGATCCATGCCGGTGCGGACCCGAGCCTACTGTACGGCCGGTGTTCCCGTCTGCCCGGTCCGCGGCCGGCATCGGCCTGCGCGGGCTCCTCGCCTTCGTCGCCTGCCTGCAAGGGGCGTGGCCATCGCGCGTCGCGGCGGACTTCGACGCCCCGATCACGGCGACCTGGAACGGCATCGGCCTGCGGGACTGGGCCGGTCGTGTGAGCCAGACGACCGGCGTGCCGGTGCTCGTGGATCGCCGTCTCGATCCCGACACCCCCATCCGGCTCGCCTGTCGGGACGAGCCGCTCCTCGACGTGGTCGACCGCGGCGCCGCGGTCGCCGGCGGCGAGGTGGCGGCCCTGCGATCATCGCTTTGCATCGTGCCGGCCGGCAGGGCCGCGGTGCTCGTTCGCGCCGAAGCGGCCCGCGATGCGCGGCTGGCCAAGCTGCCACCGCGGCAGCGGTCGGCGCTCGCCGCGAAACAACGCCTCACATGGCCGGCTGGGGCCACGCCCCGCGACCTGCTTTCGACAGCCGCCGCGGAGGCAGGCGTCGTCGTCGAGGGATTCGACACGGTGCCGCACGATCACCTGGCGGCGTCGGCCCTGCCCGAGATGACGCTGGCCGAGCGGCTCGACCTGCTCCTCGCGCCGCTCGACCTGCGCATCGACTGGCAGACGCCCACAGGCGGCCGGGCGACCGCCGCACCGAGCGGCACGATCATCGCGATCGACGCCGGGCTGCCCGCTTCCACCGGCACGAGACCGCCCGACGCGAAGCCCACGCGCCGCCGCACGCCCGCCACGTCGAAGCCGGCGGCGCAAGAGTCCACCTTCTCGATGCAGGTCGCGGCCCCGCTCGAGGAACTGCTCACGACGATCGCCCCGCGACTCGGCCTCACGCTCGCACTCGATCGCGAGTCACTCGAACGTTCCGGCATCGCCCCGGCGGAGATCGTGCGTGCCACCGTCAAAGATGCGTCGCGTGACGAACTCCTCGACGCCATCCTCGCCCCACTCGGCCTCACATGGTCGATCACCGGCGACACGCTGCGCGTGCAAGCCCCCGCCCGCTGACGCAA
>JBJTSM010000712.1:0-4772 GCA_046076685.1 Planctomycetia bacterium
GGTCAGCGGCGTGACGGCGCTGCCGAGCAGCTGGTAGAGCCAGCTTCGCGACACCTCCACGCCGAACTGGTAGCTGATCGTGTCGGCCACGACGCGACCGAGCGACTCGGGCGCCGTGAGCAGGCCGAGCACCCGGCTGTCGAAGGCCGGGCGGGGAATCTCGCCGGGCACCTTCGGCCGGTAGGATTCGAGGAGCGAGGTCAGCAGGATCTCGACGCCCACGAGCATCATCACCGCCGGGATCGCCACCGCCAGCCAGCCGAAGATGCGGTCATCGCCGGCGATCGACACGGCCGCCGCTCCGCCGAAGAGCAACAGTGCGATGACGAAGCAGCTCATCAGGTAGCTCGCCCCGCCGCGGAGCAGCTGCCAGGCCCGCTGCCGGGCGTAGCCACTGATCCAACGGGCGCTCACGAACGCCGTGAAGGCGATCGCGGCGGTGACGAACAGGAGCCCCACGGGATCGCAGCCCGCCGCCAGCCCCGCCGCCGGCGTCGTCGCATCGCCCGCCCGGCTCACGGCCACCGCGCGGACATACAGGAGGGCACAGCCCGCCGCCAGGAGGTAGAGGGCGACCAAGCCGCTGACGATCGGCAGGCCGTAGCTATAGAGCCGATCGAGCCTGGCCCGGGCCGCGTCGAGGTCGTCGCTGAGGTTGCCGAAGATGGCCGCCGTGGCCTGGTTCGACTCGGCGAGTTTTTCGGCGGCCAGCCGCTGCACCCGCTCGCTCTCGTGCTGCTGGTAGATGAGCACGAGCACGATCCAGATCGGCAGGCCGCCGAGCATGTGCCACGCCGCGGCGTAGATCGCCTGGCTGTCTCCCCAGAGGCCCGTCAGCCCGACCGCCAGACACAGCGCCACCTGAATGACGAGCCCCGCGACCGCCGCCGTGATCGCGCGGCGGAAGACGAGCACGTCGCCGGCGGACTGCGGAGAGGCTGGCTGCTTGATCATCGCGGTCAACCGGGCGAGCTCGCCCGGATCGGCTGGTGTGGCGGGGGCGGGGTCCGTCGCCGGATCCCTCGGTCTCCCGCATTATGCTGTCCCGCGGGGCCCATTGCGCGGGGAAGAAAAACCTTCACGGGATTCTCGCAATTCACCTGCCTCACCCCTCACAATCCCCTCACATTTCGCGGCCTCGGCCCGGGGGACCGGCTACATTGGGGGCATGCCGCTTTTCGCCATCGCCCGCAACGCCTTTCTCGAGTCGATCCGGCAGCCGATCCACGCGGTCATCATCTGCACGGCCCTGCTCGCCCTCCTTCTCAACGTCAACGTCGCCGGCTACACGCTCGAGGACGACAACAAACTGCTGATCGACCTGGGCCTGAGCACGCTGTTTCTCTCGGGCCTCCTCCTGGCGGCCTTCACGGCCACAAGCGTGCTTTCGCGGGAGATCGAGAACAAGACGGTGATCACGGTGGTGAGCAAGCCGGTGCCGCGGCCGCTCGTGGTGCTCGGGAAGTTCCTGGGGGTGGCCGCGTCGAGCGCGACGGCCTACTGGCTCCTGGCGGCGGTCTTTCTGCTCACGGTCCGCCATCGCGTGCAGTCGAGCGTGCGGGCGGAGGACATCTTCGACCCCCCGGTCGTCACCTTCGGCCTGCTGGCGATCCTGCTGACGTTCCTCGTCGCCGGGCTGGCCAACTACCTCTACCGCTGGCCGTTTCCTTCGACCTTCTCGCTCACCGGCGCCGTGATGGCGACCGCCGCCTGGGGGCTCGTGTCGTGCATCAACCGCAACTGGCGGCTGCAGAGCCCGGCGGCCGACTGGAATCCCCAGCTCGCGATCGGACTGGTGCTCGTGTTCGAGGCGATCATCGTGCTGACGGCGATCGCGATCGCCGCCTCGACCCGGCTGGGCCAGGTGCCGACGCTCCTGGTCTGCGTCGGCATGTTCCTCGTGGGGCTCGTGGGGGAATACTTTCTGTCGCTGGCGGTGGCCGGCCGGACGTGGCTCGAGCCCCTGGCCGCCGTGGTGCCCAATCTCCAGTTCTTCTGGCCGGCCGACGCGCTCACGCAGGGCAGCGAAATCACCCCGGGCTATCTGGCCACGGTGACGGGCTACGCCGCCTGCCTGGTAGGCGGCGTCATGAGCCTGGCCGTGATCCTTTTTCAGAAGCGCGACGTCGGCTGACGCCGGCCGGCCCCATCGGGTTCACACCCGCCCGGCGGCCGCCTCGGCCTGCTCGATCTCCTCGCCGCACCGCACGAGGCGGGCCGAGTTGAAGACGACGGCCAGACCGCTGACGACGTGCAACGCAGCCGCCAGCACCGGCGACACGTAGCCCGCCCCCGCCAGCGACACGAAGCCGATGATAAAGAGCCCGCCGATGATCATGTTCTGCCGGATCACGGAGATCGTCCGCCGCGAGAGGTCGATGAGAAACGGGATCCGGTCGAGGTTGCTGTTGAGCAGGGCGATGCTCGCGGAATGGATGGCCACGTCGCTGCCCGCCGCCCCCATGGCGATCGAGACGTCGCCGGCCGCCAGGGCCGGGGCGTCATTGACGCCGTCGCCGATCACGGCCACGCGATGGCCGGCCGCCTTGAGGGAATCGACCATCTCGAGCTTCTCGTGCGGCAGCACCTCCGCCTTGTAGTCGTCGAAGTGCATCTGCCCGGCCACCCGTTTTGCCACGCTCGACCGGTCGCCCGTCAGCAGGACGAGCCGCGCGATCCCCATCAACTTGAGCCGGTCGACGGCGCCAGCCGCCTCGGGCCGGGCGTTGTCCTCGAGGCCGATCCAGCCGACGTGCCGCCCGTTCACGACGACGTGCAGCACCGAGAGGCCGTCGGCCTCCGACGACGCCTGCACCCGCTCGAGTGCCGCCGGGTCAAGTTCGTGCGGCGCCGCCACGGCGTCGGCGAGCCACGAAGCCCGGCCCACGAGCACCGTGTCGCCGGCGGCGAACGACGCCACCACGCCACGGCCGGCCACCTCCTCGAACGTGCTCGGCGGGTCGAGGGCGACCCGGGCACGGCGGGCCATTTCGGTGACGGCCCGGGCGACCGGATGCCGGCTGTTCTGCTCGGCCGACGCCGCCAGCCGCAAGAGCTCCGCCGGTTCGATCCCCTCGGCCGGCGCGAGCCGCGTGACGGTGAGCACGCCGCTGGTGACCGTGCCCGTCTTGTCGAAGACGATGGCCGTGACGTTGCGGGCCGCCTCGAGGGTGGCCACGCTCTTCACGAGCACGCCGAGCCGGGCGGCGGCCGACAGGGCCGCCACCATCGCCGTCGGCGTGGCGAGGATTAAGGCGCTGGGGCAGGCGATCACGAGCATGGCGATCGCCCGGTTGAAGGCCGTGTCGGGCTGGCTTTTGAGGGCGAAAAAGAGCACGACGCCGACGAGCATGAGGATCGTGGGGGTGTACCAGGCGGCGTATTCGTCCACGAGCCGCATGATCGGCGTGCGGGTCCGTTCGGCCTGAAGGATGAGGTCCTTGACGCGGCCGAGGAGCGTGTCGGCGCCCGCCTTCGTGACCTCGATGTCGAGCACGCCGGTGAGGTTGATCGTGCTGCCGAAGACGTCGTCGCCCCGGGCCTTCTCGGCCGGCACCGATTCGCCGGTGATGCTCGCCTGGTTCACGGTGCTCGCGCCGCGGATCACCGTGCCGTCGGCGGGGATCGTGTCTCCGGGCCGCACCCGCACGATTTCACCGGGTCGCAGCTGCGTCGCCTCCACCAGTTCCTCCTCCTCCGTGCCGCGGTCGCCCGTGCCGCTGCCGCCCACGAGCCGGCTGGCCTTCGTGGGCGCCAGCCGGATGAGCGACTCGATGCTCGCCTCCGCCCCGGCGGCCGTCCGCTTTTCGATCAGCGACGAGACGATCATGAAGAAGGCGACGGCCGCTGCCTCCTGGTAGTTGCCGCTGGCCATGGCGCCGATCACCGCCAGGGCCACGAGCGCGTTCATCCCCGCCTTCCCCGCGACGAGATCCCGCGCGGCGGCGGCCACGAGCGGCCCGCCGAGCAGGAGCACGGCCAGGGCCGCGGGCAGCGCCGCGAAGAACGGCTGCTTCCAGAGCCAGCCCGCCGCCAGCGAGCAGAGCAGGAGCGTGCCGCCCACGAGCGTGGAGACGATCTGCAGCCGCAGCCAGCCGCCGAGCCGTGGCACGGCGTCGGACGCCGCGGCGGCCCGGGGTGGGGAACCGTCGGCGGCGGATGGCTGCGAAGCACGAACCGTCACATCATCGACGAGTGCGGTGGACACGCGGAAACCTCGACTCAACGCGGGAATCTGGAGACACGATCCTGTCAGGCGGAGACCAAACGCGAGCATAGCATCGGGACCAAATGGCTGCGGCCGCCCGAAGGCGGCCGCAGCGGAAAACACAGGCCGTGCCGTCAGGCCTGGCCGAGGGCGTGGCCCCAGGCGTCAGGCGCTGCCGGCGGGCGATCACTCACCACCGCCGGCACCGGCGGCGGCTTCGGTCCCGAGGTCCTCGAGCCAGAGCTTGCCCCGGACCTCGTTGAGCCCGCCGTTGGTGAGCTCGTAGGTCGCCGAAGCGGACACCGAACCGCCGACCTTGCTCGGGCCGATCCAGCCGTCCACAGTGTCGTTGTACCCGCCCTCGTCCTTGATCCGACCCACGTGGCCGTCGGCGAAGAGAATCTGGGCGGCACCGCCCACCCACAGGCCATTGCCGTCCTTGCGGGCTCCCACGACCGGGTAGAAGTCGTTGAGCTCGTGCAGGGCGGCGTTGTGGATCGTCGTCGAAGACGCAGCCGTAGGTGCTGCCGATGTGGGGAGGCCGTACGCCGTGGCCACCTCGGCC
>JBJTSM010000713.1:0-4635 GCA_046076685.1 Planctomycetia bacterium
GGCTGCCCGGCGTCGGCGGAGCCACGCGGCGACCGTCGAATGAGCCCCCGCTCCAACTGGTTGCGCCACCAGCCCAATCCTCCGGCATCCGGTGTCGACGCCGAACCCGATACAGAATCGTCGGGGGCGCTGGGATTCGTCGGGGGCGATGGCGTGCTCCTGCGGATGACGGAGAGCAAGGATGCCGCCGGAGCTGCCGAATGGACGGTTTTTCCGGCGGGGTCCCCTCTGGGCAAGCAGGAAAACCTGCTCGTGCCGCCGACCTTCCAGCCCGAATTGCACGTGCGGGGCGTGACGATCCGTCTGCTGCCGGAAACCCGCGCCGTGCTTTCGCTCGACCCCGACGGCACGCCCCGCCTCGAGGTGGTGTTTGGCCGCGCCGTGGCCCGCGCCAGCCGGGCCGACGCGAGGCTGGGAATCACGGCCGCCGGGATGACCGGCACCGTCGATGGCGGCCTGCTCAATCCCGTCGCCATCGGCGTGGACCTCGAACGGGCGATCGGCGCCGATCCCGCCAGCACGCCCGCGGTGCTCCGGTCGCGGATCATCGCCACGCAGGGCCTCGCCTGGCGGCAGACCACCGGCGAAGGCCTGCCGATCGAGAAGCCGCTCGAGGGCATCGACACCCAGGGCCTGCTCGACGCCGGGATGATGCTCGAATGGTCCAGCCGGGCGGCGGAGCGGGTGACGGTGGCCCGCCTGCCCTCGCTGCCTGCCTGGATCGAATCGGGCGTGAGGCCCGACCGGCTGGAGAAGGCGGCCGGCGAAGCGCTGGCCGCCAAGGTGGCCGGCAATGCCCCGCTCACGCGTTCCCTGCGGGAGATGGCCACCGACAAGCGGGCTGAAAACCGGATGCTGGCCGCGGCGACGCTGGCCCTGATCGGATCGTTCGACGACGTCGTTGAGCAGCTGGCGGCCGAGGCGCCCGGGAAAAAGCTGGAGCCGCGGCAGTGGTCGCAGCTCGAGGGGGCGAGCGTGCCCTTGGCGCTGGCCCGCGGCGGCAATGCCGCCGCCCGGCTCTATGAGTCGTTCGCCAACCGTGGGCCGCACGGCAAGGCCGACGTGCTGTGGGCGTTGGCGAGGGGAGTGACCGACGAGGAATTGGCCGCGGGCGCCGATCGCGCCATCGTCGAAGCGCTCGACGACCCGAGCCTGATGGTGAGGCGGTATGCGATCAAGGCGCTTGTCGACATCACGCGGCCCTCCGCCGTGGATCGGGCTCGCTACCGCCCCGACGGTCTGGCCGACATGCGACGGGAGGGCGTGGGCTGGTGGCGCAACCAGTTGGAGCGGGGGCTCATTCGACGGTCGCCGCGTGGCTCCGCCGACGCCGGGCAGCCGGCGGCAGACGCGGCCGGCGGTGCCGCGGCGGAGTGAAAAACGGTGTCATTTTCGCGGCCGAGGGCCGCGGCGCGCAGATGGTTTGTGTCGGCGGCGAGAGGGGTGCTATGATCGCCCAAGATCGAGGTCGGTAACGAGTTTCAAGCCAGAAGGAATGCCCGCGTGCAGATCAACGTTTCGGCCAGGCATGGTCAATTGAGCGGTGCCACGCAGTCGAAAATCGCCTCGAAGGTCTCCCGCCTGAAGCGGTATTTCAACCGTCTCACGGCCCTGAACGTGACCGTCGACCTCGAAAACGAGGCCCTGCCGGCGGTGGAAATCATCGCTTCGGCGGAGCATTTCCACGACATGGTCGCCCATGAGCACGCCGCCCAGCTGTGGCGGAGCGTCGACGGGGCCATTCAAAAGCTCGAGCAACAGCTCAGAAAACACAAGGAGAAGGTTCTGGATCAGAAGCACGTGCACGCCACGCGCGGATCCTGAACGCGAAGCGCATGAAGTTTTCCGATTTCGTGGCCGCGGATGCGATCCGGTCGCATCTCGATGGCGACACCAAGGAAGGTGTCATCCGTGAGATGGCCCAGTCGCTCGTCGACGCCGGCAGCATCGGCGCCGGTGATCTGGAGAGCATCGTCAAAGCCATCATGAAGCGGGAAGACCTCGGCAGCACCGGCATCGGCCGGGGCGTGGCCGTTCCCCACACGAAGCATCCGAGCGTCAGCCGGCTCGTGGGCACGGTGGCCGTCAGCCACGGGGGCGTCGACTTCGAGAGCCTCGACGGCGAACCCGTGCAGCTGTTCTTTCTGCTCGTGTCGCCGCCGGATCGGCCGGGCGATCACCTGCGGGCACTGGAAAACATCTCCCGCCAGCTGCGCGACGATGCGTTCTGCCGGCAGCTCAAGAACGCCAAGGGGCCGGTCGACATCCAGCATCTGCTGGAGGAGGCCGACAGCCACGGCGTGGCGTCGTGACCGCGGCGGTCGGATCCGGTCGGGCCGGACCTGTCCGCGGCGGGATGGTGGTCGATCGAAGACAAAACAGCAATGAGTGAGCAGATGGTGTCGCGTGAAGTCGTGGTCGGAATGCCGCAGGGCCTGCATGCCCGGCCTGCCGACCAGCTTGCGCGCGAGGCCCGCAAGTGGCAGTCGCGGGTCGAGTTGCTGAACGAGTCGCAGCGGGTCGATGGCAAGAGCATCCTCGAGGTGCTCACGCTCGCCGCCGAGGCGGGCACGCGACTGGTCGTGGAGGTGACGGGGCCCGACGCCCGCGAGGCGCTCGAGGCGATCGGCAGCCTCTTCGACCGCAATTTCAACGATCAGGAACAGACGGAAGGCCCGGCAGACGGAAGAGCCGAATCACAGGCCGGAAAACGAGCCTAGCGACGATCGACGGCCGGCTCGTCCCGGCTCGTCAAAACCAGTCCACACGCAGTCCACACAACACGACAAAGGAGCAGCAACGAGCCGCGAGGCGCGAGTGTCGCAGGGATCCTGATCGCCGCCATCACGTGTGCGATCTCCCTGGCCGGCACGCCGCAGCCCGCGGGCGACTTGCGCCCCCATGCTGAAACTCCAGGGAATCGCCGTATCGCCCGGCGTCACGATCGGCGAGGCGCTCGTTCTCGACAGCGAGGGCTTCCGGATCCCGCGCCGCTTCGTGGAGCGGAGTGCCGTCGACACGGAACTCGCGCGGTTGCACCACGCCGTCGCCGAGACCGCCCGCGAGATCGAGCGCAACCGCGACGCCATCCGGGCCGAGCTCGGCGGGCAGTATGCCGCCATCTTCGACGCCCATCTGGCGATGCTGCACGACTCCAAGCTCCAGCAGGAGCTGGAGACGGCCGTCCGCGACCGCAACTGGTGGCCGGAGTACGCCGTCAGCCGCACGCTCCGCCGCTACGCGAAGGTGTTTCAAAATCTCGACAACCACATCTCGCAGCGGGCACATGACATCTACGACATCGAGAAGAGCCTGCTCCGCAACCTGCTGGGGCAGCGGCGGGAGACGCTCGCCGCGATCTCGCAGCCGGTGATCGTGCTGGCCCACAATCTCACCCCCAGCGAGACCGCCAACCTCGACCGCCGGTTCGTGCAGGGCTTCGCCACCGAACTGGGCGGTCCCGGCAGCCACACCGCGATCGTGGCGGAGGGGCTCGAGATTCCCGCGGTGGTGGGCATCGGGCCGTTCCTCGCCGACGTGTCGGGGGGCGAGCCGGTGATCCTCGACGGCAACCAGGGCGTGGTGATCCTCCAGCCCGACGAGGAGACGATCGCCCGCTACCGGATCGAGGTGGAGGCGGCCCGCACCGTCGCCAAGAAGCTCGACCGGCTCCGCGACCTGCCGGCCGTGACCAGCGACGGCGTGCGGATCCAGATCACCGGCAACATCGAGTTTCCCAGCGAGGCCGAGCAGTGCCTGGGCCGCGGCTGCGACGGCATCGGCCTCTACCGCACGGAGTTTCTCTACCTGACGAGCCGGCGGGAGCCGACCGAGGAGGATCACTTCGCCGCCTACCGCGACGTGGTGCAGGCGATGCCGGGGATGCCCGTCGTGATCCGCACGCTCGACCTCGGCTCCGACAAGATGCTCACGGAGACGAAGTCGGAGGAGGAGCGCAACCCCTGCCTCGGCATGCGCAGCATCCGGCTCTCCCTGCGGCAGCTCCCGATGTTTCGCACGCAGTTGCGGGCGATACTCCGGGCCAGCGCCCTGGGGGACGTGCGCGTGCTCTTTCCGCTCATCTCCACGATCGTCGAACTGCGCCAGGCCCGCATGGTGCTGGCCGACGTGATGGAAGACCTGGCCGAACACGGCATCGCCTTCAATCCGAAGATGCCGGTCGGCATGATGGTGGAGACTCCGGCCGCCGTGATGATGCTCGACGCATTCATCAAGGAGGTCGATTTCGTCTCGATCGGCACCAACGACCTGATCCAGTACACGCTGGCGGTCGATCGGGGCAACAAGGAGGTCGCCGACCTCTACAACGCCTGTGATCCGGCGGTGCTGCGGCTGTTGCGCCGCTCGCTGGACGTGGCGGCGGAGGCCGGCATGCCGGCCACGGTGTGTGGTCAGATGAGCGGCAGCGTGATGTACACGCAGCTGCTTCTGGGACTGGGCTTGCGGCAGCTGAGCGTGCCCGCGAGCGCGATCCCGGAGGTGAAGCAGGTGGTCCGAAGTGTTTCGGCCGCCGAATGCCGCGTGATTGCGGAAAAGGCGCTGACGATGGACGGCGCGCGGGAGGTCAAGGCCTACCTGCGGGACCAGTTGCGTCGGCTGCTGGCGGAGACGGTC
>JBJTSM010000714.1:0-9763 GCA_046076685.1 Planctomycetia bacterium
GATGCGCGGAACGTGCAGCGACTACGCGCATGCTATCAACGCAAAAGGATCATTCGAAGTCGATGTCTTTCCTCAAAACAGGTCAGGGCCGAGTAGCAACGCCGTTTCGGCAATCACAGTCCCGAGCGGCTCTTATGGGGGAACCGATCCGTTGTTCTCCGGCAGCACCTGGACATCATCGACCAAGTTTTCTTCCATCACCGATGGTCTGTCATACACGTTCCTGATCGGCGAGAAGCACGTGCCTCCAACGGCTCTGAGGAGGCTCACGGGCGGAGGAGACTCCTCCGTTTTCAATCCTGACGAATACACCGTGCCGGGACGGTTTGCGGGGCCAAGCTACCCGCTCGCAGCATCTCCGACGACGGCCTACAACTATCAGTTTGGCAGCTGGCATCAGGGTGTCTGCCAGTTCGTGTATGGCGACGGCAGCGTCCGCGCCGTGTCAAACCAGACCGGCGGGACGATCCTGCAACGCCTTGTCGAACGGGCCGACGGCAACAGCGTGGGAGACTATTGATGCCCAACGAGAGGATCACGGCGGGCAGCCCCTTCGGGCTGCTGCTCGACTGGCGGCGCGTCTCTCTGGCAATCATGTGTCTGGCGGTCGTTGGCTGCGGTAGCCGCGAGTTCTATCCCGTCAGCGGCAAGGTGGTCGGGCCCGACGGCACGGCGCTCGTCGAACTGGCCGGAACCTTGATCGTTTTCGAGTCCGCGGATGGCAGGGTGTCGTCCCAGGGAAGCATCGAGGCTGATGGCGGTTTTCGCATGGGGACACTGGCTGCTGCGGACGGCATGCGGCCTGGTGCGTATCGCGTTTTGATCGCGCCCCCTCGGTCGGTTGATGGCGACGAGGATTTGGGGAAGGCCAGGGTGGCAACCACGCGGATCGTGGCACCCCGCTACCACTCCTTTGCGACATCGGGCTGGGAGGTGACGGTGGAACCGAAGCCAAACGCGTTCACGTTCACGGCCGAACGGGCAACCGCCGACCAGAAGCAATGACCACGCGGCCTCGTGGCCGGCCTCTGGCCGAGCCTGGGCATGATCGCCGTCCTCCCGGAGCGGCTCGGCCGGCTGGCGGTCGAACTGCTTTCCCGCAGGATGTCCGTGAGGCCAGGGGCCGCGTGGCGACCCACCTGCCTTGCTGAAGCGAGGCTCAATCAGGAGCGACGATCCACGGCCATGCCGTCGAATTGCGTGGCATGTCCGCTGCATCGCACCGTTATATCCGCCCCTGCCATGCTGAGGGATCACGGCCTCCGAACATGATCGCAAAGACCACGATCGTCTCGCCCTCAATGCGGTAGTGAATGACGTACGGAAAGCGGCGGATGCGATGGGACCGCACGCCATACGCATCGATTGCCACCCATTCCGGATTCTGCTGAATCCTGCCAAGAGCTTCGACGCACTCAACGACAAATGCGGCACCGAGGCCCACGGAGCGTTCTTCATACCAACTTCGCCCCGCATCGAGATCTGCGACAACTTCCGGCCGATACCGAAGCGCGAACTTCATCGGCTATCCCGAAGGCGATCGAGAACCTCGTCCAACGTGAGCAACTGCTCGGGTGCCCGCTCATGATCGGCGATCCGCCGCTGCAGTTCGGCTCGCTGCTCGGGGGAAACCTCGACAGGCGTGTCGGCCGGGATGCTATCCCACAGGGACTCGACCACGCGCAGCCGGTCGTGAATCGGCAGGGAAGTCAGTTCAGTCAGCGTCTGAGCTAGATCTATCATTCCTGCAGCCTACCAGAGATATAAATGAGGACCAAAAAGGGGACGCAGCTCTTTTCGAAACGGCGATGAACCGTTCGAATCAACCGCGCAGCCGCTGCCTCGCGAGCCGGCGGATGTTGTCCTCGTAGATCTTGCGGCGGTCGGCCTCCGGAATCTCGAGCCCGTCGATCGCCGCGATGATCTCGCGGATGAAGAGCGGGCCTCCCTCGGGATCGAACGGGCAGTCCGACCCAAACACCACCTGCTCGGCCCCGAAAAAGTCGAGTCCGCAGGCGATCGCGGCCTTCGAGCCCGACAGCGAGGTGTCGCCGATGAACTTCTTGAAGTGGTCGAGCGGCCGGCCGAGCTCCGCGAGCAGCGGCGCAAAATCCTCGTCGGCCGTCCGTGAGCCGAGCTGATCCCAGCCGTGGCCCACGCGGCCGGCGAAGAATGGCACCATCGCCCCCATGTGGTGGCAGATCACCTTGAGCCGCGGCAGCCGCACGAAGAACTTGGCGAACACCATCCGCGACATCGCCACGCTCGTCTCGTAGGGCCAGCCGAACGTCCACCAGATCTCGTATTTCGACTTCGGCTCGCCGGGATAGTCGGCGCAGCCGGCCCCTCGGGTGGGATGCAGCCAGACCGGCAGGTCGTAGTCCGCGATCGCCTCGAAGACCGGCCAGAACTCCGGCTCGTCGAGCGGCCGGCCGCCGACGTTCGTGAAGAGCTGGATGCCGATCGCCCCGAGCTCCTCGATCGACCGCCGCATCTCCGCGAGGGCCGCCGGCACGTTGTTCAAGCCCAGCGAAGCCACGAAGCCCGGAAACCGGTCGGGCCGCCGGGCCACGATCTCCGCCATGCAGTCGTTGGCGAGCCGCGAGAGCGCCGGCGTCTCGGCGGGCCCGGCCACGCTCTCGAGCGCCGGCATCGAGAGCGTGAGGATCTGCCGGTAGCCGGGGCCAAACTCCTCCATCATCGCGAGCCGGGCCCCGAGATCGTGCAGCACGGGGATCGTGAGCCAGCGCTTGATCGCCCCCTTGTCGGGCGCGATCTCGACGAGCCGGTCAAAGTAGGCCCGCGGCAGGATGTGGGAGTAGGCGTCGATTTTCATGAAATGCCACGTTGTACCGAAGCCCCGCGTGTTGCGGTTAGTTGCGCAAAAATATCGCGCAGCTGCCCGTCCGGCCGGCCTATGATCGAGACGTTGGAGCCTGGATAGTAGCCTGCGAGGCGACGACATGGATTCTTACCTCCCCGGTCGTGCTGCTCCGCCCTCGTCGCTTTGGATAGCGGCGGTCGCGGCGGCGGCAGCTGCAGCCGCCCAGGCCGCCCCGCCGGCCCCCGACTTTTCCCGTGACATCCGGCCGATCCTCGCGGAATACTGCCTGGCCTGCCACGGCCCAGACGCCGCGGGCCGCGAGGCCGGCTTGCGGCTCGACGACCGCGAGTCTGCCACCGCGACGCTGGAGAGCGGCGCGGTGGCGATCGTGCCCGGCCGACCCGACACGAGCGCGGTCATCGAGCGGATCGAGTCAGACGACCCCGACACGGTGATGCCGCCACCCGACTCCGGCAAGCGGCTGCCGGCGGCCG
The DNA here is from genome assembly GCA_046076685.1 of Planctomycetia bacterium. Lineage (GTDB taxonomy): Bacteria > Planctomycetota > Planctomycetia > Pirellulales > UBA1268 > CAMCQY01. Next base: position 3,319 of record JBJTSM010000714.1, read on the forward strand.
CGCGGGAGCAGTTGCGGGCGTGGATCGAGGCGGGGGCGAACTACGAAAGCCACTGGGCGTTTCGACAGCCGCAGCGGCCACCGGTTCCGGCCGTCGAAGACGCCGCCTGGGTGCGGTCGCCGATCGACGCCTTCGTGCTCCATCAACTCGAGCAGGCCGACATGCGGCCGGCCCCGGAGGCCCCGCAGCACACGCTGCTCCGCCGGCTGTCGCTCGACCTCACGGGTCTGCCGCCCACCGTCGAGGAACTCGACGCCTTCCTGGCCGACGATTCGCCGCAGGCCTACGAGCGTGCCGTGGACCGGCTGCTCGCCTCCCCGCACTGCGCCGAAAAGCTGGCGATGGAGTGGCTCGACCTCGCGCGGTTCGGCGATTCGAGCGGCTACCAGGATGACGGCGACCGGCCCAACCACCCGTATCGCGACGCGGTCATCGAGGCGTTCCACGCCAACATGCCGTTCGACCAGTTCACGATCGAGTCGCTGGCGGGCGACCTCTTGCCCGACGCAACCCTCATGCAAAAGGTCCGCTCGGGATTCAACCGGCTCCACCGCTACAACGAGGAGGGCGGCTCCGACCCCGAGGAGTTTCGCGTCGTCTACGCGATCGATCGCACCAACACGACGGCCGCGACCTGGATGGGCGTGACGTTCGGTTGCACGCAGTGCCACGACCACAAGTACGACCCGTTCTCGCAACAGGAGTACTACCAGCTTCTCGCCTTCTTCAACAGCCTGCGCGGCGAGGTGCCGGTCGGCAAGCAGGCGTCTCCGCCCTTCGTCACGGTGTATGCCGAGCAGGATCGACGCCGGCTCGACGAGATCGACCGGGAGATCGCGGCGGCCGAGGAGGCCCGGGCCCGGGAGATCGCGCCGGCGGTCGCGCGGTTCGAGCAGTGGCTCGCCGACCCGCTCGCGGCCCCGGAATTGCATCCCGATGCGGTCGGCGGGGCGGTCGCCCGCGGCCCGCACCGCAGCTATTTCGCCGACACCGCGCTGGCCGCCGGACTCTCGTTCGACACGCCACTCCACGCCCGCGGCAGCCTCGTCGTCGTGAAGGCGGAAGACAGCGACACGGAGGTGGGCCACTTCGCCCACTCCGCCTCCGAGACCACCTTGCCCGGCGTGGGGATCGCCATCGCCGAAGGGCCGCGGGTCTTCGCCCATTTTGCGGCAACCGACGGCAGCGTACTCCACGGCCCGGCCATCGCCGCGAAATACGGCGCGGCCTACGAGTGGTCCTACGCCTACGATCCCGCCACGGGCAAGGTCGCGGTGGAATTGCGGAGCGGCAAGGACACGAGCGGCAAGGACCAGGTGGTCGGCCGGTCGGAGGTGGCCGTTCCCGCCGAGCATCGCCGGGCGGCGGTCGCGCTCGACGCCTTCGGCATCTCCGCCCGCGGCGTGCAGGGCCGCGCGGGCCCCATGGTTCTCGTCGTCGACGACCTCGAATACACCGCCGCGCCGGCGGGCTCGCCGCGACGGGAGGACTTCAAGGCCGACCCCGGCTGGCAGGGGCTCGACAACCTCGCCGATGGCCACGACTTCGGGCTGCGGTTCGGGCGGCTCGTCCGCGCGGGGATCTCGACTGCGGTCGAACGGCTCCGCGGGCCCGGGGCCATCGCCCTTGAGCCGGCCCAGCTCGCCGCCATCCGCGACATCTACGTGGAACGGGCCGTGCCCGAGTCCGCAGACGGAATCGAAAAAATGAAGGCACTCCGCGGTCAGCGCGCGGAAATCGCGGGCCGCGGCGCTCGGGCGCTCGTCTGGGAGGAGGACCATCCGCGGCCGACGCACCTGCTCAAGCGGGGCGACTTCCTGCAGCCCGGCGAACGGGTGGAGCGGGGAGTGCCGGCGGTGTTTCCGCCGCTCACGGCCGACGCCCCGCGGGATCGACTCGCCCTGGCCCGCTGGCTGCTGCAGGACGACCATCCCCTCACGGCGCGGGTCGCCGTCAACCGCTACTGGAAGCTCGTATTCGGCGCCGGCCTCGTCCGCACGCCGGAGGATTTCGGCACCCGGGGCGAACTGCCCACGCATCCGGAACTGCTCGACTGGCTCGCGGTCGAGTTTCGCGCGCCGTCTGACGGCGGGCGGGCGTGGGACATCAAGCGGCTCCTGAAGCTGCTCGTGACGTCGGCCACCTACCGGCAGTCGTCGGCGGTGCCCCGGGCGGTCCGCGACCGCGATCCCGACAACCGGCTGCTCGGCCGCGGCTCGCGGTATCGCCTCCCGGCGGAGGAGATCCGCGACGCGGCCCTCGTCTCCTCCGGCCTGCTGGCACGGACGGTGGGCGGCCGCAGCGTGTATCCCTACCAGCCGGCCCATCTCTATGCCGACAAGGAGGACGACCCGGGGGTGTTGCTCTGGCCGACGGAGAAGGGGCCCGATCTCTACCGCCGCGGGCTCTACACGTTCATCCGGCGGACGATTCCCTATCCCGTCTTCCAGACCTTCGACATGGCGGGCCGCGGCGAGTGCACGATCGCGCGACCGCGAACCAACACGCCCCTGCAGGCCCTCGTGACGCTCAACAACCCGACGTTCGTCGAGGCGGCCCGCGTGATCGCGGAGCAGGTCGTCGGCATGGAGGGCTCCGACGACGCCCGGCTCGACGAGGTCTGCCGGCGGATCCTCTCCCGGCCGGCGAGCGAGGAGGAGCGGAAGCTCCTCATGCGGCTCCTGCACGACGAGCGGGAACGGTTTCGGGCACACCCGACCGACGCCGACCTGCTCGCCACGCAGGGCGCCGCGGCACCGCGGGCCGGCCTCGACCGCGTCGCGGTCGCGGCGTGGGCCACGGTGGCCAGCGCCGTCATCAACACCGACGAAGCGATCACCCGCGAGTAGACACGCCCCTTCCGGAGCCCCGGCGATGGACCACGAAAGCATGTCGTCAGCCTGGAGAACCGCCTGTCGCAGGCAGTTTCTCCTGCACTCCTCCCGTGGGCTGGGGGCGGCGGCGCTGGCCTCGCTGCTCCCCGGCGAGGGTCTGGCCCGCGGCGCGGCACCGGCCGGTTCCGCCGGCCATGCGCCCGCCCGCGCCAAGAGCGTGATCTTCGTATTCCTCTCCGGCGGCCCGTCGCAGATGGATCTCTTCGATCCCAAGCCGCGGCTGCAGGCCGACAACGGCGCGGAGATTCCCAAGAGTGTCGTCGGTACGCAGCGGCTCACGACCATGACCAGCGGGCAGGCGAGTTTTCCACTCGCCGGTTCGCACTTCCGCTTCTCACGCCAAGGCGACGCGGGCCTCGAGGTCTCGGAACTGCTCCCCCGGCTCTCCGGCGTCGTCGACCGGCTCACCGTGATCCGCTCGATGCACACCGAGCCGATCAACCACGATCCGGCGGTGACGTTCCTGCAGTCGGGCAGCCCGATCAGCGGCCGGCCGTGCATGGGCTCGTGGGTCTCCTACGGCCTCGGGTCGGAGAATGCCGACCTGCCGGCGTTCGTCGTCATGCTCTCGACGGTCGACTCGGGCGGGCAGCCGCTGCTCTCCAAATACTGGCACAGCGGCTTCCTACCGGGACAGCACCAGGGCGTGCAGCTCCGGGCCGACCGCGAGCCGGTGATCGATCTCGCCGATCCGCCGGGCCTCACCCGTGACGACCGGCGCCGGATCGTCACGGCCGCATCGGGCCTCAATCGCCTCAAGCTCGAGGAGGGTTTCGACCCCGAGATCGAGGCCCGCATCAACGCCTACGAACTGGCCTTCCGCATGCAGGCTTCGGTGCCGGAGTTGGTCGACGTGCGCGACGAGCCACGGCACGTGCTCGAGATGTACGGGATCGATTCCGACGCGCCGTCGTTCGCCCGCAACTGCCTGCTCGCCCGCCGGCTCGTGGAGCGGGGCGTGCGGTTCGTGCAGCTCTACGACAAGGACTGGGACCACCACGCCGACCTCCCCCAGAAGCTCCGCCGCAAGACCAAGGAGACCGACCAGGGACTGGCGGCACTCATCCGCGACCTCGACCAGCGGGGGCTGCTCGACGAGACGCTCGTCGTCTGCGGCGGGGAGTTTGGCCGCACGGCCTACACGCAGGGCAAGCTCACGGCCGACACCTACGGCCGCGACCACCACCCGCGCTGCTTCACGATGTGGCTGGCCGGCGGCGGGATCCGCCGCGGGGCGGTCGTTGGAAAGACCGACGACTACTCCTACAACATCGTCGAGGATCCGATCCACGTCCACGACCTGCAGGCCACGATCCTGCACTGCCTGGGCGTCGACCACCGCCGGCTCACATATCGGTTTCAGGGCCGGGATTTCCGGCTCACCGACGTGCATGGCAACGTTGTGACGAAGATCCTCGGCTGAGCCCACGAGCCGCCCGCCTTCTCGCGGCGCAGCGACCCGCATGTTCAGCCGAGAATCTCGCCGTCCCAGAGCCGACGGAGAAAATCGGCCACGGGCAGCACGCGACACGGCTCGTATCGGGCCTCCCGGGCTCCGAGATAGACGCCGAACGAGCGGACTTTCTTCGCGCCCAGTTCGGCCGACAGCCGGGCCGGCCCACGACTGGTGGCGGCCCGCCAGGCGGTCGCCGCCTTGACCTCGATGGCCGCATAGCCGGTGGCTGTTTCACAGAGAAAGTCGACTTCCACGCCGTCCGGCGTGCGCCAAAAAAAGAGCGGATAGGCCAGCCCGCTGTATTCCAGGTAGGCGCAGAGCTCGTTGTGGACGAGCGTCTCCAGCAGTGCGCCCCGCTCCTCCGGGGTGCAGGGATAGGGGAGCCGGCCGGAGAGCGCCCGGGCCACGCCGCTGTCGAAGAGGTAGAACTTCGGGTGGCTGACCTGTTTCGTGGACCGCTTGAGCTTCCAGGCCGGCAGCCAGGAGCCGAGCAGCGTGTCGACGAGGATCTCGAACCAGTTTTGCACCGACTGCCGGCTCACGCCCACGTCGCGGGCGATGCCGGCCGCATTGGTGAGCTGCGCGTTCTGCCGTGCCGCGACTTCGAGAAATCGGGCGAAGCCGCCGAGGCTCCGCGTCAGCGCCTCGGCGCGGATTTCCTCCTGCAGATAGGTGAGGGCGTAACTCCGGAGAAAGGCCTTCGGATCGCCGCCGGTAACGGCCAAGGGCAACGATCCGCACTCGATCATGCGGTCGATGTCGATGCCCGGACCGATCTCCGCGGATACGAGCGGGTAGAGACGCTTCATGTCGGCCCGTCCGGCGAGCAGATTCGTGCCTCCGCGGCGCAGCTTCCGCGCACTCGATCCGGAGAGCACGAACCGTAGGCGGCGCGACTCGATGAGCCGATGCACCTCGTCGAGAAGTGCCGGCACCTTCTGGATCTCGTCGATCGCCACCCAGCTTCCAGCCGACAACCCCGCGGTCTCGCGGGCCAACAGTCCCGGGTCGGCCGCCAGCCGGATCGCTTCCGCCGCGTCGAGCAGGTCGTAACTCACGCTCGGCCCGACGGCGGACCCGATCCACGTCGACTTGCCGGTCCCACGCGGCCCGAACAGAAAGCAGGACCGGTCCGGAAGCGGGCACCTTCTGGTAAACATAGATGGCATTTTACCCGGAAAAACGCCAACAGCAATTGCAGCGGGCCATGGCCCGCGAGTTGCGGTTCGTTGCGGTTAGTTGCGCAAAAACAGGCCGTTTGCCCCCCGCTGATGCTGCTATGGTGCGGTCGGAGGCAGCGACATGAAGCAACGCCGGAACGGGCGACACGCCCGTCTTCGGCAACCCCCCGCGGCCCTTCCGCGACCTGGCTCAGGTGGAGGCGGGCGCGGTGGATGAGCATGGATTTCGATGGTGTACCGTAGCCCCCGCATGGTGCGCTTCAGTGCGCATAAATATCGCGATCGCGGCTGGCCGGCTGGCCTAGCATCGGGAGGACGCAGTTTGGCCAGCAGCGTGCGAGATGACGATATGGATTCATTCCGTCTTGCTCGTGCTGCTCCGCCGCCGCTTCGGATCGCGGCGGTCGTAGCAGCATCGGTCATCCTGTCCCTGCAGGGTTCTCCAGAGTCCGCCGAGGTCGATTTCCAGGCGGACGTGCTTCCGATCCTGACGCGGAAGTGCCTCCGCTGCCATGCTGGTGACAAGCCGGAGGGCAACCTCTCGCTCACCGACAGGGCGGCGGTGCTGCAGGGAGGTGACAGCGGCCCGGCCGTCGTGCCCAACGACGCCGCACGGTCGCTGCTCTTGGCCCGCGTTACGGCGGCCGACCCCGATGAGGCCATGCCGCCGGAAGGAGAGCGGCTCAGCGATGCCGAGATCGCGACCCTGAGGGCGTGGATCGACCACGGCGCTGAGTGGAAGGATCCTGAGCCCTACCCGCTCGCACTCGCGGAGGTCGTCGTTCCCCCGGGCGTTGGCACGCCGCTCGATCGGCTGCTGGCCGACTATTTTCGCACGCAGGGGATCGCTGCACCCGCGTTCGTGAGTGACGAGATCTTCGCCCGTCGCACCGCCCTCGACCTCGTGGGCCGGC
>JBJTSM010000715.1:0-2888 GCA_046076685.1 Planctomycetia bacterium
ATATTCCTGCGCGCTCGCCTTGCGGAGATGCTCGAGTTCCGTGACGTCCGCGTCGTCGAAATTGGTCAGGTGCGGGATCGTCGACACGCTGCGAACCATGTTCGTGGCGATCGTCTTCCGCATCCGGGACAGCTGCTCCCGGCGGATCGGGCCCCAGCCATCACGCTCCGTCGTGGCGGCCGTGGCCGACCGCGACCGCGGGGCCGAGCCCTGCCCGCCCGCCTGCCGAACGGCGGCGATCACGTCCTCACGCACGATCCTGCCGGCCGGACCGGTGCCCCGAACCCGCCCCAGATCGACGCCCAATTCCCGGGCGAGCCGCCGGACGGCAGGCCCGGCGGGATCGACGGCGGCGGTGGTCGGCTCCTCGTCCGGCACGTCGGCCACCGCGGCGGGCGCCGCCACGGGCACGACCGGCTGGGACGACGCGGCGCGCGGAGGCGGAGCGATAGCCTGCGCGGCCGCGGCCACCGGAGCCGGAGCAGCGACGGGCGCCGCGGCCGGAGCGGCGGCCGGCTTGGAAGGAGCAGCGGCCGAGCCGGCCGCATCGAGCACGACCAGGGCCTGCCCCACCTTCACGGTGTCGCCCTTCTTGACGAGCACCTGGGCGATGCGACCGCCCGGCGGACACGGCACTTCGATCACCGCCTTGTCGGTCTCGACCTCCAGGAGGGCCTGGCCGGGCTTCACCACGTCGCCTTCCGAGACGAAGACGGTCACGACATCGCCCGAAGCGATGTTTTCGCCCAGGTCGGGCAGCTTGAATTCGGTTGCCATGGACTCCGATGCTCTTGAACTTGAGTGTGGGTGACTGTTCGTGGCTTGTGTTTGAAGTGGGTGGGGTCTTGTTCTTGGTCTTGTTCTTGGTCTTCTTCGCGGTCTTGTTCGTGGTGGGGCCTGCCTGACGAACCGCCCGGCGTACGGGCGGTCCAACTCAGGCCGATGCGGCGTCGATCTTGTCGGGGTTCACCCCGAGCCGCCGGATCGCCTCGGACACGACGTGGGCGCCGACCGCCCCCGCCGCCGCCAGCCGCGACAGCGTGCCGATCGCGATGCACTCGGCATCGACCTCGAAGTGGCGCCGCAGCGGACCGCGGGTTTCACTGCGGCCGAACCCGTCGGTGCCCAGGGTGAAGAGCCCGCCGGGAATCCAGGGATCGAGCTGCTCGGGCACGGCCCGCACGTGATCACTGGCCGCCACGAACACGCCGTCGGCACCCGCCACCATCTCCTCGAGATAGCTCCGTCGCGGCGTGGCCTCGGGGTGCAGCATGTTCCAGCGACGGCACGCCTGCGACTCGCGCCGCAGTTCCTTCCAGCTGGTGACGCTCCAGACCGTGCTCGACACGCCCCAGTGCTCGGCCAGCAGATCGGCCGCCCGGATCACCTCCCGCAGGATCGCGCCCGAACCGAGCAGGTTCACGTGCGGCAATGACCCGACCGCCGCCGACTTCGCCGGCACCTCGCGGAGCCTGTACATGCCGCGGAGGATGCCCTCCTGGCAGCCGGGCGGCATCGGCGGCATCTCGTAGTTTTCGTTGTAGACCGTGATGTAGTAGATCCAGTCCTCCCCCTTCGCGTACATCCGCTCGAGGCCATCGAGCATGATGACCGTCGCCTCGTAGACGAACGCCGGGTCGTAGGCCTTCACGGTGGGATACGCGATCGCGAAGAGCTGGCTGTTGCCGTCCTGGTGCTGCAGGCCCTCGCCGGCGAGCGTCGTCCGGCCGGCGGTGCCGCCGAGCAGGAAGCCCCGCGCCCGACAGTCGCACGCCGCCCAGATCTGGTCGCCGATCCGCTGGAAGCCGAACATCGAGTAGTAGATGAACATCGGGATCATCGGGACGCCGTGACTGGCGTACGACGTGCCCGCGGCGATGAAGCTCGAGATGCTCCCCGCCTCCGTGATGCCCTCCTCGAGGATCTGCCCGTCCTTGGCCTCGCGGTAGTAGAGCAACTGGTCGGAGTCGACCGGCTCGTACAACTGCCCGCTGTGGGCGTAGATTCCGCACTGCTTGAAGAGCGGGTCCATGCCGAAGGTCCGCGACTCGTCCGGCACGATCGGCACGATGAATCTGCCGACGTGCTTGTCCTTGAGGAGCGAGGCCATCAGCGTGACCACGCCCGTGGTCGTGGAGACCTCGCGGCCGGCACTCTTCTCGATGAAGCCGGTGTATTCCTCGAGCGACGGCGTCTTGAGCAGGGGTGCCTGCGTCGGGCGGCTCGGCACCGGGCCACCGAGCGCCGCGCGACGCTCGCGGAGATACTTCATCTCCGGGGAGTCCTCCGGCGGCCGATAGAACGGCGCCTTGGCGACCTCGTCGTCGGAGATCGGGATCCCGAACCGCGTGCGGAACGCCCGGAGTTCCTCCTCGTTGAGCTTCTTCTGCTGGTGCGTGACGTTGCGACCCTCGCCCACCTCGCCGAGGCCGTAGCCCTTGATGGTCTTGGCGATCACGACCGTCGGCTTGCCGTGGCACTTCATCGCCGCGTCGTAGGCCGCAAACACCTTCTCGGGATCGTGTCCGCCGCGCCGGAGCTTCTTGAGCTTTTCGTCGGAGAGGTGCGCGACCATCTCGGCCAGCTCCGGATCGCTGCCGAAGAAGTGCTCGCGGATGTAGCCGCCGGGCATGACGACGTATTTCTGGTACTGGCCGTCGACGATCTCGTTCATCCGCTTGACGAGCTTTCCCTTCTCGTCCTTCGCCAGCAGGGGATCCCACTCGTCGCCCCAGATCACCTTGATGACGTTCCAACCGGCCCCGCGGAAGACCCCCTCCAACTCCTGGATGATCTTGCCGTTGCCGCGGACGGGCCCGTCGAGCCGCTGGAGGTTGCAGTTGATGACGAACACGAGGTTGTCGAGCTTCTCGCGGGCCGCCAACGAG
>JBJTSM010000716.1:0-5902 GCA_046076685.1 Planctomycetia bacterium
TCGATTTCTCGTCGCGAAGGTTTGCCGATAGGCTGACGGCCTGATCGGCTTCCTTCTTTTTGGCACCATCCTTTTGGCGACGTCACCGGAGTCACCTGCATGGCCGCTTCCCACGATTCATCGACACGCGCGGATGGGCTCACCCCGTCAGGCAGGCTGTCGACGACCGGCTGGCTGGTCTGTGCGATCGCCGCCATCGGGTTCGCGTTCGACATCTACGAACTCTTGATGCTGCCGCTCGTGATCAAGCCGGCGCTCGCGGCTCTGGGAGGCGCGACGGCCGCGGGCACGCCCCTCCTCGTACCCGGATCCCCGGAGTACACGAAGTGGGCCCGCGCGCTGTTCTTCGTGCCCGCGATCGCCGGCGGCGTGTTCGGCCTGTTGGGCGGCTACCTCACCGACCTGCTCGGGCGGCGGCGGGTGCTCACCTTCAGCATCCTGCTCTACGCATTCGCGGCCCTGGCGGCTGGCTTCGCCACGTCGCTCCCGCAACTGCTCTTCTTCCGGTGCCTCGTGTTCATCGGCGTGTGCGTGGAGTTCGTGGCGGCGGTGGCCTGGCTCGCCGAACTGTTCCCCGACCCGCGGCAGCGTGAAAACGCGCTGGGCTGGACGCAGGCGTTCTCCTCGCTCGGCGGCCTGCTCGTGGGGCTGGCCAACATCCTCGCGGCCAAGTTCGCGCTTTCCCTGCCGGCGATCCACGGCGATCACGAGGCCTGGCGCTACACGCTGATCTCGGGCGTGATCCCCGCGATCCCGCTGATCCTCATCCGGCCGTTCCTGCCCGAGAGCCCCGTCTGGGCGCAGAAGAAGGCGGCCGGCACGCTGAAGCGACCGAGCATCCGCGAACTCTTCAGCCCGGCGCTCGTCCGCACCACCGTGGTCACGACACTGGTCTTCGCCGCCAGCTACGGGATCGCGTTTGGCGCGATCCAGCAGTTGCCGCAGATCCTCGGCGGGCCGAAGGGGCATGCGGCGATTCTTGCCGCGGCCAAGGCGGCCCAGGACGAGGCGATCGCGGCGGCAAAGCAGGCAGGCCAGCCCGCACCGCCGCCCGGCAAGCTCAAGAGCATCGCCGGCAACGCCACCGACGAGGCCGTGGCCGGGGTCACGATCTATCAGGAAATCGGCGGCTTGGTGGGCCGTGTCCTCCTGGCCTTGGCCGCGGTGCGGATCGTCAGCCGCCGGGCGCTGCTGCGGCGGTTCCAGTGGCCGGCGCTCGTCGTCGTGCCGGCCCTCTTCTGGTGGATCTCCACGCAACTCGGCAACGCGGGATCGATGCCCCTCATCAAGATCGGCATCTTCGCGGCAGGCCTGCTCACCGTGGCCCAGTTCAGCTTCTGGGGCAACTACATCCCGCTGGTCTTTCCCACCCACCTCCGCGGCACGGGCGAGAGCTTCGCCGCCAACATCGGGGGCCGCGTGATCGGCACCGCCGCCGCCTGGCTCACGCTCACGCTGTCGTCCGCCGATCCTCCCGATCCGGTGCACATCGCCCTCGCGGGCGCGGCCGTGGCCGGGGCCTATGCGCTCGTGGGAGCGATCCTCACGCACTGGCTCCCCGAACCGGAATCGGGCGTGGAGCATTAAAAGCGATTTCCCCAGATTTTCTCGGGGCTCTCCCCAAAAGCCCCCGGCGGAAGCCGGGGGATGACGCGGGCCACTTTCAAACCGGCCACCCGCATTCCCTTTTGCTTGCGTGTCGAGCTTCTCGGCACTCGGCACGCCCCCCTGCTTCGAAGCCCGTTGCGCAAGCAAGGGAATCGACTCGATTCGCTGTCTTCCCGATTTTCTTGCGATCAAGGAAGCCGCAGGCCGATGCTCCGACGTATTTCCCGCCGGAAAGAACGGCAGTCCGCGAGCGCTCGCTTCGCCATATCTCGGGTGGCGGACTCGCCCGGGTATCGAAAAACGACCGCATAACTCGTCAACGTGTCACATTGGGGTCGGAAAGTCTCCCAAAGCGGTTGCATAGGAAGCACGGCGTCAAGCAAGGCCGGAAGATCATGCGTGCGTGGTGCGATCTTCCCAGAGTGCACAAGACGTGCCTTCAGATACTTTTCGATGCATTGCTGCGCGAAAAAGCAGGTCGCGTCGAAATGTGGGCGGTTGCGAGCCCGATATTCACGACCAGCGCTGAGAAAATCGGCTTCCGCTTTATCAACCCACTCACGGGCTGCGGGCTTCATGGAGCACCTGTCCCGTCTCGAGAATTTCACGAATGAAATCGTCGCCCATTTTCAGCCGACGGCTGATCACTGCGGGCGAGCGAACGACGAGATCAAGGGGAAAGCCGGAAGGAATCCTGCGGCGGATCCGGGCGGCTTGCTCGGCTCCGGCGCCCCGGTGGGGCATCACCACGAGCAGGTCGATGTCGGAATCTGGTCGCGGCTTGCCGACAGCGTAGGAGCCGAAAAGGATGACCCGCTGTGGATGAAACTCACGCACGAGCGCGGCGACATACGACCTGATTTTTTTCTTCTCGATCATGGTTTAAGGATAGCAAAATCGGGGACGGGAGCGGATTTCACGACACGAGCTTCACGTAGTCTCCATGGGCGGGGCCGAAAAAGAGCTGCGTCCCCTTTTCGAGTCCGGCTACGCGTCTGCGGCGGGCGGGCCGTACGGGATGCGAACGCGTGGATCCCTGGGATCGAAATCCTTCGCATTCCGCGTGACGAGAATGCAGCCTTCGCGGTCGGCGGTTGCCAGCACGATGGCGTCGGGCAGTTTCAGTCGGAGTTGCCTCCGCAGATCGACGGCCGTTCTGGCGACGGCCAGCGAGAGTTCGATCCGCCGCATCGAATCGAACAGCGCCTCGGCCGCGATCCGCTCCTCATCGGATTCGGCACCGACCATGACCTCCATCCACGAAATCACGGAGTACAGGGGGTCGTCGTAGGCGTTGATCTCAGCTGCGGCGGCGGGCATGCCGCGGAGGAAGTCGATCAGCACGTCGCTATCGATCACCGCCTTCATCGCTGCCACTCGTCGCGGAGGCCGCGGATCATGGCCGTCGAATCTCCCTGCTTTCCGCGCCACGCCCCAAAGGCCTGCTCCCTTCCGGGCCGGCGTTCTTCGGCAAGCAGGCGGGCGACCGCTCGCCGCACCGCCTCCGCCCGCGAGATGCCCTGGGCGATGCACAACGCGGCGAGCGCCTTCACCTGATCTTCCGGCAAATCGACGATTGTTCTCATGATGACGTCATCGTATATCGCGGCGAGTCTCCCTCAAAACACGCTCGTCCAAAGCCTCGGGCTTCTCGGCAGCATCACCCCGCGTTTTGGCCGATTTCCCGCGGGATTTCTGGGCAAAAAAATTTTCTGGAGCTGGATCCGTGGAATCCGCGTGGGAGACGCTATGCTTATTCAGGGGAACTTCCTTCCGCCGAACGACTCAACTGTGACCTGCTCAGGGAATTCTCAGGAACTTCGTTTTTCGCCCGTCACCCGATTCTTCGGAACCCGATCCCAGGCGGTTCCGCCCTGTTTCACGTTTTCTTGGAGGCTGCCCGTCATGAAAGCCGTCAAAACCCTTTCCACGCCCCACCGCCGCACCGCGGCCCAGCCAGACAGCCAGACCGGGACCAAAAAGACCAAGGGGTTCACCCTCGTGGAACTCCTCGTGGTGATCGCCATCATCGGCACGCTCGTCGGCCTGCTGCTGCCGGCCGTGCAGATGGCCCGGGAGTCGGCCAGGCGCAGTTCGTGCATGAACAATCTCAAGCAACTCGGCCTCGCAGCGACGAACCACCACGATGCTCTGCAGCGGTTTCCACCGGGAATCATTTCCGACCATATTAACCCGCCCGGAAAGGGCGGCGGTGCCGCCGGATTTTCCCGGGCCTGCTGGTTTCAGCGTATCCTGCCCTACGTCGAGGAACAGTCTTATCACGATCGATACGTGGCATGGCGGGATGACGGTCGCGCCGATGCGGCGGGATACAACTGGTCACGCTGCAACACCGTCGTCCCCGCGATGTCCTGCCCGTCGAATAGAGAAGGCATCAAGAATAACGGTTCCATTACTGTTTACGACCAGGGCTTTCACGGAACCTATCGGCTCTGCGCAGGAAACAACACCGTGATCCAGGCGGCCCAGTGGAGCTATGGAAATAACGAGAACCGCAACGGCATCGCGTTTGGCAATTCGCTGACGAGAATCAAGGACGTGACCGACGGCCTCTCGAAAACGGTGCTTGGCACCGAGCAGGTGACGATCATCGGCAGCGACAAGCAGACGGATTGGCGGGGCCGGTTCTGGAATGCTGCGTACGGCGGTTCCAGCGTGCTCGTGAGCACCGCCCTGCCGCCGAACACGCCTACGGGCGATGTGCTGCCGGGCTGCCTCGAGGTCTTGCCCACGGCGCCGTGCACGACAGCGACCAGCAACTGGGTCAGCTACGCCCGCAGCTACCACAGCGGCGGTGCGGGCGTGGTGATGGCGGATGCCTCGGTCCGGTTCGTCGTCGATGGCGTGGATGTGACGACGTGGCAGCGAGCCGGCAGTCGTGCCGGTGGCGAAGTGCAGGACGGCGAGTTCTAGGAAAGGGGAACCCATCATCATGCGCGTCGCCCCGTTTCTGCCGACCGTGTCGCTGGTGGCCGTGTGCCTGCTCGCAGGATGCGGCCGGCCGCAGAAAGTCGAGATGAACTACCCGGTTTCGGGAACCGTCCGGGTCGATGGCAAGCCGTTGGAAAACGGCATGGTCAGCTTTCTGCCGGCCGACGGGAAGGGAGGCGGAACCACGGCGATGGTTCAGAATGGCGCGTTCGAGTGCGGTGTCGCCCCCGGCGAAAAAAACGTGGGCATCCACGACGTGAAGAACCAGCGTTCATACGACAACCCGAGCAAGCCGCTCACCGCCGAGGTGAAGCCGGACGCGGAGAACCGCTTCGAGTTCGACGTCAAAAGCGGCGGCAAGTAGCGACGTGCGTTGCGAGGGGCTCTCCCCAAAAGCCCCCGGCGGAAGCAGGCGGGATGACGCGATCCACTCCTACCCTCGCGTTTGAGCAAATGCCCGAAGGGGAAATCGGGGACGGGAGCGGATTTCACGACATGAGCTTCACGCAGTCTCCATAGGCGGGGAGAGTGGAATCGTTTGTGAGGAGCAGGAGAGGCTCCGTTTTGGCCTGAGCGATGAGCATCCTGTCGAAGGGATCGTTGTGGAGTTCCGGCAGCAGGGAGACGGCTGCGGCGTGATCGCCGGTCACCGCAAGCAGCTGAAACCCCGCAGGCTCGATCTCGGCGAGCAGCTGGGACGGATCAGCGGCGAGCTTGCCGACCGCTGCCTTGATGCTCACCTCCCAGATCGACGCGGCACTCACGAAAACCTCTGACTCGTCAATCCATCGGCGGGCCTGCCCCGGCAGCTTTTTCGGTTCGCTGACAGCCCAGAGGAGCAGATGCGTGTCGAGGAGAATTCTGCTCACGAACGTCCCTCGAACGCGGCGACGACACGTTCATCGAGCGGAGCGTTGAAATCATCCGGCACCGTGATGCGGCCCTTCAGGCCGCCGAGCTTTTTTGGCCGCGCACCGGCTTCAAGCGGCACCAGCCGGGCAACCCTGCGGCCGGCCTTCGCGATGATGATTTCCCGGCCGGCGGCCACCTGGTCGATGAGCCGTGAGAGGTGCGTCTTCGCTTCGTGAATGTTGACAACCGGCTTCATCGAGCAGTGCTGCGGAAAACGTGGATGCGCTGACAAAACAAGCCAGACCGGACTTAAACCAGACAACTTAAATTAGACTCGGTTTAGTCCTGTCACAGCGGGCCGGCAATCGTCAGTCGGGATTTCACATGCAATGCATGTTTTCTGCAAAAAACGTGCATTACGGTGACGTGAAGCGTATGCATGCCGAGATCGGCGGATTCCCCGAGGTCGTGCTCAAGCCGGTCGATGGCG
>JBJTSM010000717.1:0-10732 GCA_046076685.1 Planctomycetia bacterium
TGATGCTGCGTTTTTCTGCACCGCTCGATCGCCGCTTGGCCGGCGACGCCGCGAACCACTTCGCCCAGTGCTGGAACTATCGCTACGGCCAACAGTACGGCTCGCCCGAGTTCTCTCCGAGCCACTATGGCACGGTCGGGCACGACCCGCTCCCGATCCGCTCGGCCACCGTGCTCCCGGACGGCCACGGCCTGTTTCTCGAAATCCCCGACCTGCAGCCCGTGAACCAGCTGCATCTGCACGTGGCCGTCGGCCAGGGTGAAACCCGCGACCTCTTCGCCACCGTGCATGCGCTCGACGGCCCGTTTCGCGAGATCCTCGACTATCAGGAGACCACGCGGCCCATCGCAGCCCACCCCATCCTTCGCGACATCGCGATGCTGAAGGCTGCCGTCAAGAACCCGTGGCTCGCGAAGGTCGAGGGAGCCCGGGCCGTCACGATCGAAGCCGCCTCCAACCTCGCCTACAAGACGCCCGAGCTGCGGGCCCGGCCCGGCGAGACGCTCGCCCTCACGTTCGCAAACCCCGACGTCATGCCGCACAATTGGGTGCTCGCGAAGCCCGGCACGATCGCCGCCGTCGGCGGCCTCGCCGACGCGCTCATCGCCGACCCCGAGGCGGTGGCACGTCATTACGTGCCGAAGACCGACGACATCATCGCCTACGCCGACATCACCGAACCCGGCAGGCGGCAGACGATCTTCTTCACGCTGCCCGACACGCCGGGCCGCTACCACTTCCTCTGCACGTTTCCAGGCCACTGGAAGCTGATGCAGGGCGTGATGATCGTCGAATGACTCGCTTCCGCACACGCCCGCCGTCGTTGCCCCACGGGAGAACATCCATGTTTCGCCGCCGATCGTCGTGGCTCGCCGTCTGCTGCCTCCCCCTGATCAGCGGCCTGGCGGGCTTGGCTCACGCTGCCGACCCGGGCGACGTCGCTGCGCGGGCCACGGAGCTGTTCCGCCGCGACAACCTCGTGGCCTGGTGCATCGTGCCCTTCGACGCGCAGAAACGAAGCCCCGAGGAGCGGGCGGGGATGCTCGAACGACTCGGCTTCAAACACTTCGCTTACGACTGGCGGGGCGAGCACGTGCCCACGTTCGCGCGGGAGTGGGAAGCGATCGTGAAGCACGGCATCGCCCTCGACGCCTTCTGGTCGCTGCCACCCGGCTTTCCGCAGTCGCTGGAGCAGTTCCGCAAGCGGGGCCTGAAGCCGTCGTTCTGGGTGATGGTAAACGCGCCGGACGGGCTCGATCAGGCCGCGAAGGTGAAGCACGCGGCCGATCAACTGCGGCCAACCGCCGAGGCCACGGCGCAGGCGGACTGCAGCATCGCGATCTACAACCACGGCGGCTGGGGGGGCGAGCCCGAGAACATGGTGGCGGTGTGCGAGGCACTGAAGCTGCCGAACGTGGGCATCGTCTACAATCAGCACCACGGCCACGCGCACCTGCCGCGATTCAAGGGGGCCCTCGCGCAGATGCTGCCGCACTTGAAATTCCTCAACATGAACGGCATGACGGCCGACGGCGACAAGAAGGGGCAGAAGATCCTCGTGCTCGGCCAGGGCGACCTCGACGTGGAACTCGCCCGGATCATCTGTGAGAGCGGCTACATCGGCCCGATCGGCATCCTGAACCACACCGATCATGACGCCGAGGCCCGGCTGCTCGACAATCTGGAGGGCCTCGCCTGGATCACAGGGCAGCTGACCGGCTCTCCCGTCCCCAAGCCCACGCCGCTGACCAGGTAGCCGCACGACGAGGAGCCGCGTGAGCGGTCACTCTTTCGCAGCCGTGAACCCCTGCTCGGCCAGCCAGCGGCGGCATTCGGCCGTCCAGGGATGAAGCTTCGCCGGATCGTAGGGCCGCACGCCGAGTCCGATCCCGTGGGGTCCCTTTTCAAAGACATGCAGTTCGAACGGCCGCCCGTGCCGGTCGAGCGCCGCCGCCAGATCGAGCACGCCCCCCAGCTTCACGCCCTTGTCCTCGACGGTATGCCAGAGAAACACCGGCGGTGTTTTTTCAGTCACGGCCAGTTCACCGGAGAGTTCCCGCACAAGCTCGTCGGGAGGATTCTCGCCGAGCAGATTCCGCCGGGAGCCGGCGTGGGCGTTCGTCGGCAGCATGCTCACGACCGGGTAGCAGAGCACGCCAAGCGCGGCACGCGATGGCTGCCGGTCGACGGCATCGGCAGCCGCCGGATTCCCGTCGTCGCCATGGGTGAGGAGCGTGATCGCGAGGTGGCCGCCGGCCGAACTGCCCATCACGCCCACCCGCGCCGGATCGACGCCCAGCCGCGCATGCTCGGCCCGCACCAGCCGCATCGCCCGCGAGGCGTCGCCGAGCATCACCGGATGCCGATACCCCTTGCTCCCCAGCCGATAGCGGAGCACGAAAGCTGAAATGCCCTCCGAGTTCAGCCAGCGGGCATAGTCGCTCCCCTCGTGATCGGCCAGACCGCCGTAGCCGCCGCCGGGGCAGACCACCAGCGCTGCCGTGGGCTGCTTCGCATCCTTGGCCGGCCAGCAGGCGACCACGGGGATGTCGTGGTCGGCGGTTCCGAGGGCCCCTGGCGCGTCGCCCGGCCAGAGCCGGATCGTCTCGGCGGCCGCCGGCGCATCCGCGGCCAGACCGCTCACCGTACCGGTCAGGAGCACGACGACCAGAGGTGCCAGCGACAGGAGCCTATTGATCTTGATGAACGCAGCCATGTGATCGCCTATGAGAATCACTCGCGGTTTGGCAAACGAGACGCCGGTGCTCCACCAAAGGCGTGTGGGATCTAGCTGACGCGCCGCATGTACTCGATGCTCTCGCGGGCGAGCCGTTCGGCGCCGGGAGCGTAGTCGAACACCTCCACGCTCACCCAGCCCGCATAGCGGATTTCCTCGAGCGCGGCGAAGATCGGCACGAAGTCGACGTCGCCAAAGCCCGGGCCCTGGAGGTTCACGTCGTTGGCGTGGAAGTGCTCGAGGTGCCGGGCGCTGGCCCGGATGATCTCCGGAATCGGGTCTCGCTCGCTGGCCATCGCCTTCACGTCGAGGTGCAGCCGCACGTGCGGCGAGCCGATCCGCTCGATCAGCCGGCAGGTCTCCGCCGCCGTGGTGAGCACGTCGGTCTCCACCGGTGAGAGCGGCTCGAGCGCGACGACCGTGCCGGTGGATTCGAGCACGGGCACGAGCCGTGAAAACACCTCGTGGAGATGGTCCGCCGCCTGCTCATGCGAAACGCTCGGCAGCAGGCTCCGCTGTTTCGGCGAGCCGAACACGAGCACGCGCCCCCCCAGATCGGCGCAGAGCCGGGCCAGGTCGCCCAGATAGGCGACCGTGTGGTTTCGCACGGCGGGATCGGGGTGCGTGACATGAAACCCCTCCGTCTTCGCCAGGAGCCAGTGTAGCCCCACGCAGTCGAGCCCATGCGCGGCGAGCGTCTGCCGGATCTCCGCGCGGGCGGCGGCCGACACGTCGGTGGCCAGTGGCGCAAGCGTGAAGGGGGCGATCTCGAGCCCCGTGTAGCCAGAGGAGGCGGCGCACTCGCAGGCTCGTGCGAGCGGCCAGTCGCCGAAGGTCTCGTTGCAGATCGCGTAGCGGATCGCGGTCATGGCGTCTGGCCTCGGGGCAGTTCGCGGATCCGCAGCCGGCGAAACTCCACCGGCGCCCCCTCCGATTCCAGGCAAAGGAAACCGGTGGCCGGCGTGCAGCCGCTGCCCCCCGACACCTCGTGGCCGTTCACCCAGAGGCGAACCTCTCCGTCGATGGCGCGGATGTAATAGTGGTTCCACTCGGGTGTGCCCCGAGAATGCCGGGACGTGGGAAAGCTCCGCTTGCCGTCGGGGGCGACCGGTGGAAAGGGCTGCATGCTGGAAGTGCCCACCGGAAACACGTCGCCGTCGGTCGTGAACCAGTCCGCCTTCTTGCCGGCGGATTTTTCGTACTGCGCGGTGTAGCCGTGGTCGAGCACCTGCACCTCGATGCCGCCGGGAGGCAGCCTGCCGGGCGACAGGTTCTCGAGGGCCTTTGGCGGCGCCCAGAGAAATACGCCCGAGTTGCCGCCGCTCGTCAGGTGCCGCCATTCGAGCGAGAGTTCCAGGTTCGTCACGGGCTGCTTCGTGCGGATCACGCCCACGGGCTGCCCGGTGCATCGCACGGAGTTGCCCTGCCAGGTCCAGGTGCCCGGCTCGCCGTTCACGTTTTCGAAATCGTCGGCCGTGAGATCCCGCCAGCCGGGACCGCCTTCGCCGACCACGATCGTGGCCGGGCCGGCGGCGGCGGCGAACGTCCGCGGGGATTCCGCGGCGTAATCTTTCCAGGCTGCCTCGACGACACCGGTTCCCGCGTCGCCCTTCGTATCGATCGCGTGGAACAGGAACCGGTGGTGCAGCCGCAGCGTTTCGCCGGGGGCGAGCGTCGTCGTGCCGTCGGGCAGGGCGGGATCGTACTGGCTGCTCGCGAACGGGTTGGCGGCGAAGAGGCCGTAGGTGCGGACGTGCCACCGGGTGGGATGGCGGAAGCTCGCGGGGTGGTTCAGGATCGCGATGCCCAACTGCTCGCCGGCGACGGGGCCGTGGTAGTGGCACCACCGCGCCGGCTTCGACCAGGCATCCTTGTCGACGAGTCCTTCGCTGTTCACGATCCGGCCGCCCTGCTTGGAATCGACCGCCATGGTCGTGGGCACGCGGATGAAGAGGCCGGCGTCCTTGCGGTCGTCGAACCGCACGGGGCCCGAGGCAGTGGCACAGCCGAACTCCTGGTCGATGTCGATCGTCCGAGCGTCGTCCGTCGCCCGAAACGTCAGTCGCCGCTGCTCCACGAGGAAGGGGCGGCCCGCGGGATCGACGTGATCGCAGACCTCCTCGATCACGGCCCGGTCGCCGTCGACGGCCACGCGGGTGAATTGGCGGTGGACGATCCGGCCGAGGGTCGCCAGCCGGGCCCGGTTCTTGTTCTCCAGTTCGCCCTGCCCCTTGCCCCGCCCATCCGACACGGGGAATGTCAGCCGCTCATGCCAGGTGTCGCCGCCGCCGCGGTGGGGTTCCGCGCCGGTGCGGCCGTCCCACGACTCCGGGAATTTCCAGCCGGCCCCGCCGACGCTCTCGTGCCCGAACGTGATGCCCCGGTGGTGCGGATGGTCCCGCTGGGCCGCCGGCTCCTCCGGCAGGTCACGCATCGGAAAGGCCCGCGTCATCGGCTTGCCGGTGGGGCCGATGATCGGCCAGAGGTAGGGCTTGTTCGCCTGGTCAATCACATACGTGGCGAACGGTTTGCCATCCGCCTCGACCGTGATGCCCGATTGGTCCTGCGCGACCGACAGCCGCTGCGGCTCGGTAGCCGAGGCCGGTCGGCCGGCCTCGGCCGCGAGGCAGGCCATGGCCACGGTGACGAGCAAGCCGCGAATCAGTTCGCAAGGGTGGGGAGGGAGCGTTTTGACTACCGCGTCCGTCGACTTCATGATGGCAACGATATTGCCGGATCGATGCGTCATCAAGTGGGACACGATCTGCGCAGGCCCTGAGCACTGTCGGCGGTGAGCGTCACGTCGCCCGCTTTTTTGCCGGTTCCGGCATGAGCCTTTCGCATATCGTATTCTTTCCATGACTGTGCCCGCCGCATCTGCCTGCACCAGCCGACATGCCCTCGGCAAGGAGCCTCGCCATGCCCCGCGACAGCCGGATTCCGTCCGCCCTCTCCCGCCGGTCGTTCACGACGGCCTCCGCCGCCGCGGTGTCGGCCACGATGGTGCACTCGTCGCAGGCCGCCGCCGAGGAGCCGCGTGAACTCCGGCTCGGAATCATCGGCTGCGGCGGCCGGGGCACCGGCGCCATCAACGACTCGCTCACGATCAACGCGGGAGTGACGCTCGTGGCCGCAGCCGACCTGTTCCCCGAAAAGTGCGAGGCGCTCTGGAAGACGATGCGGGAAGCGCATCCCGACAAGGTCGCCGCCACCGACACGAGCCACGCCGGGCTCGATGCCTACCGCCGGATCCTCGACGATCCGACGATCGACGTCGTCCTCATCACGACCTCGCCGGGCTTCCGCCCGCGCTACGTCCGCGAGGCGGTCGCGGCGGGCAAGCACGTCTTCACCGAGAAGCCGGCCTGCGTCGATCCGGTCGGCTACCGCATCTGCCTGGAGGCCCACGACGCGGCCGTCGCACAGGGCACGGCGATCGTGGCGGGCACGCAATACCGCCGGCAGGTGAACTACGTCGCCGCCATCGACCAGATTCGCGCGGGGGTGATCGGCGACGTGATCGGCGCGACGGCCCGGTACTGCGTCGGCGGCATCTGGTATCGCCCGCGGAAGGAGGGCATGACAGACGCCGCCTACCAGCTGAACAACTGGTATCACTTCGTCTGGCTCTCGGGCGACCACATCGTGGAACAGGCGGTGCACAATCTCGACACGATGAACTGGGTGATGGGGGCGAATCCGCTGTCGGCCTTCGCCTCGGGCGGTCGCTTCGCGCGGCCCGACGACAGCGAGCTGTGGGACAGTTTCAGCGTGCAATACGAATATCCCGACGACCGGATCGTGTCGTTCATGTGCCGGCAGATTCCCGGGGCCGCCGCCGACGTGGGCAACGTGGTCTACGGCTCGAAGGGGGAATGCCACATCGGCGCGAGCAATGCCGGCACGCAGATCTTCGACCGGACAGGCGCGAAGATCTGGGAGCAGAAGGGGAGCATCTCCGACGCCTACCGGCAGGAGCACAAGGATCTCGTCGACTCGATCCGGGCGGGCAGGCCGATCGTGGAGTTCCGCCAGATGGCCGACAGCTCGCTCGTGGCCGTGATGGGGCGGATGGCCGCCTACACCGGTCAGAAGGTGACCTGGAAGTTCGCCGCGGAAGAGTCGCAGCTCGACCTCTTCCCGAAGGATCTCACCTGGGACTCGGCCCTGCCCAAGCCCGTCATCGCCCTGCCAGGCAGGACGAAGCTCGTGTAGCCGGCCCGGACGGCCGTGCGGGTGACTACCAGCCGCGGCTGCGGAGCCAGTCGATCGCGCGGGCCTTCCAGTCGAGCTGGCCGGGCAGCGTGTTGCCGGCCTTGAGACCGAAGCCGTGCCCCCCCTTCTCGTAGACATGGATCTCCGCCGGCACCTTCGCCTCGAGGAGCTTCAGATAAAGATTGGCCGATCCTTGCGGCACCGAGCCGGTGTCGTCGCCGCATTGGGCGATGAACGTGGGAGGCGTGGAGCCGTCGATCGTCACGTCGGGCCGCAGGCCCTGGTTTCCCTCGCCCACGATCTTCCAGGCGTAGAGCAGCAGGAGCGCGTCGGGCCTGGCCGACACGGCCGGCTCGGCCGCCGGAAACCGCGGCGGATTCGTGGCCGCCACGAGCGTGGCCTGGCCACCGGCCGAGAACCCGAGCACGGCCAGCTTCGCCGGATCGATCCCGAACTCCGCCGCCCGCCTCCGCACCTCCTGCACGGCCTTCTGGATGTCCTGCACCGGAGCGGCGTTCGGTTCCGGCATCGTGCCCGTCGGCACGCGATGGAGGACGAGAAACGAGACGATGCCGTGGTCATTGAGCCAGCGGCAGGCGTCGGAACCCTCGTGCTCGTCGGCGAGCATGCGAAAGCCCCCGCCCGGCACCACGATCACGGCGCTGCGGAGCTTCGCCGGCTCGGCCCTCGGGATGTCGTAGACCACGAGCCGTGGCTTCGAGACGTTCGACCGCCGCTGGATTCCGTCGGCCTTCTTCTCGACCGTCTCCGCGGGCTCGGCGGGCACACGCGGCTCGGGCACGCCCTCCGGCCAGAGCACGACCTCGCGCGGCTCGGCGGCGACCGCACGCTGCAGGGAGACACACTGGGTCGCGAGCATGACGACCGCCGTGAAAGCCAAACACCGCGTGGGAAACATCGAGGGAGCACGCATCGAAAATGCCTCCTGACTGTTGAACGAATCACAAAAAAAGATAGCGACGGCCTCCGGCGGCTCGGGCTGACGGCCGATCAACCCGCCGGCCTGCCCGCCGGCGGGATCACCGCCGCGTCTGCAGCCGCCCTGGCCAGCTTGTTGGTCACCGCGAACGACAACTGCTCCAGCTCGATCGCCAGGTCCACCGCCACCACCTGCACCTGCGGCGGCAGGCTGAGCGTGACCGGCGCGAAGTTCACGATCCCCTCGATCCCGGCGGCCACCAGACGGTCGGCCACCGACTGGGCATGGGCGGCGGGCACCACGATCATGCCCAGGCGAACCCCCGATGATCGGACGACCTCGGGCAGCTCGTCGAGATGCCGGATGCGGATGCCCTGGATCGTCTGGCCGACTTTGGCCGGATCGGCGTCGAAGGCGGCTTCGATCGAAAAGTTCTGCCGGCCGAAGCCGCGGTAACCGAGCAGCGCCTGGCCGAGATTTCCCACGCCGACCATCACCACCGGCCATGGATGGTTCGTACCCAGGATGTCCCGCATGGCACGGATCAGCTCGTCGCAGCGGTAGCCGACGCCTGGATAGCCGAATTGCCCGAAGAACCCGAGATCCTTGCGGACCTGGGCGTCGCTGAAGCCCAGCAGTGTGCCCAGCTGACCCGACGAGATCGTCTGCTGGCCCACGGCCTCGAGCCGCTGGAGTTCGCGCAGGTAGAGGCTCAGGCGGCTGACCACCACCTTGGGGACGGGGGCGTCGGACGGGAGTTCTCCCGGCGGCACGGTCTGAGGTCGCTGGTCTGGCATAGGAAGCCCCTGGGCCGGAACGGCCATGAATCTACCGGGATACCCCGCAAATACCAATCAAGCTGTGACGTTCCTGCGGCCGGCAACGACTGTAACGCGCCTGGGGCTTTGGAAAAACAGCGCCGATTGCGGCGACTTGTCAACTTGCGGCGAGTTTGTGGTCGATCCTTGAGGAGGTGCGGCCGTGGCAGTCCACGCCGCGCCCCCAGTGGTTCGTTCCCGTTTTTCTCCTTCCAGTTCCAGGAGCAGCCTCGTGAGAGGCGGCAGACATGAAAAGTACGTGGCTTTGTTGTCTGCTGGCATTCCTCAGTATCGCTTCGTCGGTCCAGCGCGCCGACGCGGCCTACTGCGGTCTTGCCAGCTACAAACACGACGGCACGAAGATGACCCCGGTCAGCTTCGAGCAGGCTCGTGAAGGGTGTTCGAGTTGTGAGACGTCCGCCAGCGAGCCGAGCTGTGCCAGCAAGCCTTCGTGCTGCGGCACACGGCTGGTGAAGGACGTCGTGTACGAGCAGAGGCAGTACACCTGCTACAAGACGATCTGCGAAAAGGTCGTCGAACAGAAGCAGATCGACTGCGTCCGCTACGAGACCGAGAAGTCGTTCAAGGAGGTCGAGTACACCGTGTGCAAGCCGGTGTGGGAGACCCGTTCGCGGACCATCAACTACACCGTCTGCAAGCCGGTGTGGGAGACGGTCGTGAAGGAGATTCCCTACACGGTCATGAAGCCCGTGTACGAGACCAAGACCCGTGAGATCCGCAGCACGGTCTGCAAGCCGGTGTGGGAGACGATCACCAAGGAGATCCCCTACACGGTCTGCAAGCCTGTCTACGAGACCCGCGAGCAGACCTACAACGTCTGCAAGCCCGTCTACGAGACGCGGACGAAGGAGATCCCCTACACGGTCTGCAAGCCCGTCTACGAGACCCGCGAGCAGACCTACACCGTCTGCAAGCCCGTCTACGAGACGGTGACCAAGGAAATCCCGTATACCGTCTGCAAGCCGGTCTACGAGACGGTGACCAAGGAGATCCCCTACACGGTCTGCAAGCCCGTCTACGAGACCCGTGAGCAGACCTACACCGTCTGCAAGCCCGTCTACGAGACGATGACGAAGGAAATCCCCTACACCGTCTGCAAGCCGGTGTACGAGACCCGCGAGCAGACCTACACCGTCTGCAAGCCGGTGCACTAGACCCGCACCAAGGAGATCCCCTACACCGTCTGCAAGCCGGTGTGGGAGACCCGTGAGCGGGAAATCTGCAAGACGGTCTGCAAGCCGGTGCACTACACGAAGACCGTGAAGGTGTGCAGCGGCCGCTGGGAGACGGAAACCTGCGAGATCCCCGGCCCGGTGATCACCAAGTGCATCCGTGAGCCCGGTTGCTGGGTGTGCGATCCCTGCACGGGCAAGCGTTGCTACGTGCCCGGCAAGGTCTGCAAGGTCGAGGAGCAGTGCCCGCCCCGCACCATCACCAAGAAGGTGTGGGTCCCCGAGGTCTGCGAGAAGGAAGTGCAGTGCGTCCGCCACGAGCGGGAGACCATCGTCGAGAAGCAGTGCTACAAGGTCTGCAAGATGGTGTCGGAACAGCGGGTGAAGACCTGCACCTACACCGTCTGCAGGATGGTGCCCGAACAGCGGGTTCGCACCTACCAGGTCTGCAAGATGGTGCCCGAGCAGCGGGTCCGCACCTGCGAGTACAAGGTGTGCAAGATGGTGCCCGAGCAGCGGGTTCGCACCTACCAGGTCTGCAGGATGGTGCCCGAGCAGCGGGTCCGCACCTGCTCCTACCAGGTGTGCCGCATGGTGCCCGAGCAGCGGGTCCGCACCTACCAGGTGTGCCGCATGGTGCCCGAGCAGCGTGTCCGCACCTGCTCCTACCAGGTGTGCCGCATGGTGCCCGAGCAGCGGGTTCGCACCTACCAGGTGTGCCGCATGGTGCCCGAGCAGCGTGTCCGCACCTGCTCCTACCAGGTGTGCCGCATGGTGCCTGAGCAGCGTGTCCGCACCTGCTCCTACCAGGTGTGCCGCATGGTGCCCG
>JBJTSM010000718.1:0-2226 GCA_046076685.1 Planctomycetia bacterium
CTCGGGCAAGCCCTACCGGCAGGGCATGGTCTTCCGCTGCAAGCCCGACGGCAGCGACTTCGAGGTGCTCGGCCACAACTTCCGCAACAACTACGAGGTGGCCGTCGACTCCTTCGGCACGCTCTGGCAGAGCGACAACGATGACGACGGCAACAAGGGGGTGCGGATCAACTGGGTGATGGAGTACGGCAACTACGGCTACGTCGACGAACTCACCGGCGCCGGCTGGCGGGCGCCGCGGACGAACCTCGAGGCCGAGGTGCCGCAGCAGCACTGGCACCTGAACGATCCGGGCGTGGTGCCGAACCTCCTCATGACGGGCGGCGGCTCGCCCTGCGGCATCTGTGTCTATGAAGGAAGCCTCCTGCCCGCGCGGTTTCGCGGGTCGCTCGTGCACTGCGACCCCGGGCCCAACGTGGTGCGGGCGTATCACGTGAAGCCCGCCGGTGCGGGCTACGCCGCGACGGCGGAGACGATCATCGACGGCTCGGCCGATCGCTGGTTCAGGCCGAGCGACGTGTGCGTGGCGCCCGACGGCTCGCTCATCGTCGCCGATTGGCACGATCCCGGCGTGGGCGGCCACGGCATGGGCGATATCGAAAAGGGGCGGCTCTACCGCATCGCGCCCAAGGGCTCCGCCTGGTCGGTGCCGACGGCCCGGTTCGGCACGGTGGCGGACTGCCTGGCGGCACTGGCCAGTCCGAACCTCTGCACCCGGGCGTTCGCGCTCGACGGCCTCGCCAAGCAGCCGCAGGAGGCCGCCACCGCGCTGGCCGCGGCCTTCGCCTCGGCCAGCGATGCCGTGGTGAAGGCCCGGTTCGCCTGGGCGGCGGGCATGCTGCCGGGGCAGGCGGAGGCGTGGGTCACGCGACTGGCCGGCGACACGGACGAACGCTTCCGCATCGTCGCCCTGCGGATGTGCCGGCTCACGAAAGGCGACGTGCTGGCGGTCGTCGAAAAGCTGCTCGCCGATCCCGCCGCTGCGGTCCGCCGCGAGTGCGCGATCGCGCTGAAGGGAAAAGCCGGCCAGCGTGCCGATCGGGCCTGGGCGGAGCTGGCCGCGCAGCACAAGGCGGGCGATCGCTGGGAGCTCGAGGCCCTCGGCGTCGGTGCCGACGGCCTTTGGGACGGCCGGCTTGAGGCCTGGCTCGCGAAGACATCGGCACCGACGAACGCCGTCGGCAGGGAGATCGTCTGGCGGAGCCGTGGCGGGAAATCGTCGGAGCTGATCGGCCTGCTCCTCGCATCTCCCGACGTCGGCACGTCGGAGTCGCTGGCGCTGCTGCGTTCGTTCGACTTCCAGGAACAGCGCCGGGTGAGCGGGGTCGTGCACGACCTGCTGGCGGGCGGCCTCACGGGCGTCGCCGACGAGAAGCTGCGGGTGATCCTGCCCGAACTCGTGCTGCGGCTCGCGCCCGGTGAAGCCACCGACCCCGTGCTCGCCAAGCGGATAGACGAGGCCGCCGGCTACGTGGCCGGCACGCAGCGGTTCGTCGAACTCGTGCAGCGGTTCGGGCTGAAGAACCGCTTCGGCGACCTGTTGACCCTGGCGACGGATCCGGGCACGGCCGAGCAACTGGCGGCGGCCGCCGCCGGCGGGCTGATGGACGGCGGAGGCGAGGATCGGGTGAAGGCCGCGCTCTCGGGCGACCCCGCGGCGGCAGCCCGGCTGCTCAGCGCCCTGGGCATCCGTGGCAGCGGCAGTGCGATCACGCTGCTCAAGCGTGTGCTGGCCGATGCGCAGGCCGCACCGGAACTGAAGGCCGCGGCGGTCCGCGGACTGGCCCGCTCGCAGCAGGGCGCGAAGGACCTCGTGGCGATGGCGAAGGCCGGGGAGCTGTCGGGCGTGTTGCCGCAGGTGGCGGCGGTGGCGATCGCATCGTGCCCGTGGGGCGACATCCGCCAGGCCGCCGCAGACGTGCTGCCGATGCCCAAGGCGAAGGGGGGCGAGAAGCTGCCCCCGGTGACGGAGCTCATGAAGCGGAAGGGCGATCCCGCGGTCGGCAAGACCGTGTTCGCCGGCGCGGGCACCTGTGCCAAGTGCCACGTCGTCGCCGGCGCGGGCAAGGCCGTCGGGCCCAATCTATCGGGGGTGGGGGCGAAGCTGTCGCGGGAGTCGCTCTACGAATCGGTGCTCGCGCCGTCGGCGGCGATCAGCCACAGCTACGAGACCTACACGGCGATTCTGGAAGACGGCCGCAGCGTGACCGGCCTGCTCGTGTCGCA
>JBJTSM010000719.1:0-8907 GCA_046076685.1 Planctomycetia bacterium
CGCTGGCCGGCATGTGGCTGGCCGACCGGATCGGCCGGCGGGCCACGCTCGCCGTCGCGGCCATCTGCTTCATGGCGTCGGCGATTGGCACCGCTTTGCCCCGCACGATCATGGAGTTCAACGTCTGGCGGGCGGTGGGTGGCGTGGGCGTGGGCCTGGCCGCGATGACCTCGCCGATGTACATCGCCGAACTCTCGCCGCCGCGGCTGCGCGGCCGGCTCGTCACCGTGAACCAGCTGGCGATCGTGATCGGGATCAACCTCGCCGTGATCTCGTCCTGGCTGCTCTCCTTCGGCGGGCATTGGCGGTGGATGTTCGCCTCCGAGATTCCGGCGATCATCGCCCTCATTGCGGGGCTGCTCTTCGTGCCGGAGAGCCCGCGCTGGCTGGCGGCCAAGGGCCGCGACGACGAGGCCACCGACGTGCTCGGCCGGATCAACGGGCCGGTCGATGCCGCCCGGGAACTCGGCGAGATCCGTGCCGAACTCACCGAGGAGACGGGCACGTTCGGGGAACTGCTCCAGCCCGGCATCCGCACGGCCGTCGTCGTCGGCGCGGTGCTGATGTTCTTCTCGCAGGTCAACGGCGTGAACATGATGCTGCTCTACGGGCCGTCGATCCTCCAGAACGCCGGCATCGGCTCGGCCTCCGACGCGATCTTCTTCACGATCTTCCTGAACCTCTTCATCCTGGCGTCCACCATCGCGGCCTTCTGGATCGTGCGGCTGTTCGGACGGCGGCCGATCCTGATCCTCGGCGTCGTCGGCATGGCGGCGGGGCACCTGCTCATGGCCTCGAACTTTTTCTTCGGCGGCTCGCCCTTCTTGAACCTGGCCGCGATGATCCTCGCCGCCGGCTCGTTCACCCTGAGCCTCGCACCGCTCTCGTGGGTCGTGGTGTCGGAAATCTATCCCAACCGCATCCGCGCGACGGCGATGGCGGTGGTGTGCCTTCTGCTCTACCTCTCCAGTTTCGTCTGCGCGCAGGTGTTTCCGATGATCACGGCGGCGTGCGCCGAGCGGATGGGGCATCCCGGTGCGGCCTATCTGCTCTTCGCCACGATCTGCCTGTCCTGCGCCGCGTTCGTCTGGCGCTGGCTGCCGGAGACGAAGGACCTGCCGCTCGAGAGCATCGGGCGATTCTGGGCCGAGCGGGCGGCCCCTGCCCGGAGAGGAGGCTGAATCATGACCATGTCGCACACCGACGATTCCGGCCCGCAGGCCGCCGCCGGGCGGTCACCGGCACACGGCCGGGTCGCCCTCGTCACCGGCGCGTCGGCGGGGATCGGCACGGCGGTCGCCCTCGAACTGTCGGCCCGCGGCTACGCCGTCGGCATCGTGGGTCGCGACGCCCTGCGGCTCGAGGAGGTCCGCCGCGGGCTGGAGTCCGCGGGCGGCCGGGTGCTCGCCCTGTGCGGTGATCTGGGCGACCTCGCCTTCGCGGAGTCGGTCGTGCGGCAGGTGGCGGCGGCCTTCGGCCGGCTCGACGTGCTCGTCAACAATGCCGCGGCCCGCGAGCTCAAGACGATGCGGGAGATGACGCCGGCGGAGTGGGATCGCACGATCCGCGTCTGCCTGACGTCTCCCGCCTTCATGGCCCGCTGGGCCGCCGAGGAGATGGAGCGGCACGGCGGCGGGGTGATCGTGAACGTCGGCAGCATGATGTCGCGGCAGGCGCACGGCGTGTCGGCGGCATACGTGTCGTGCAAGGGGGCGATGGAGTCGCTCACCTACGATCTCGCCGCGCTCTACGGCCCGGTCGGCATCCGCGTGGTGACGCTCGCCCCGGGCGCCATCGACACGGCGATGAGCAGCACGCTCACGAAGCCGGCCGCGGCCGACGACGGGGCAGCCACCGATCCGATCCGCGAGTTCTCGGAATCGATGGCGATGCTCGGCCGCTGGGGCCGGCCGGAGGAGGTGGCCAAGACGGTGGCGTGGATCGCCTCCGACGAGGCGAGCTATCTCACGGGCACGACGCTCGTGCTCGACGGCGGCTGGTCGCGGATGCACATGCCGCCGGCGATCACGCAGGCGATCCTCCAGAACGCCGCGGGCGGGTGATACGGATCGGGCTTGAGCCTCGCGCGTTCCGCAGGTCGGGGCTGCCCACGCACGTTCTGTCGATTTGTGCATTGATGTTTTTCTGCTGCAGGCGGTAATTCTTCATCTCCCCAACCTGAAGGAGCTTCGCTTTTTATGGCCACTGTCTCGCCTGGGTCGTCGCGGTTTGCGGTTTGGAATTCCTCGTGGGTGACGGCATTCGCCGTCACGCTTGCCGCCGTCGCGGTGTGCCGGCCGGCGACCGCGGCCGAGGCGGCGAAGCAGCCGAATATCCTCGTGATCTGGGGGGACGACATCGGCCAGTTCAACGTCAGCGCCTACAACCTCGGCATGATGGGCTACAAGACGCCCAACATCGACCGCATCGCCCGTGAAGGGGCCCTGTTCACCGACTGGTATGGCCAGCAGAGCTGCACCGCCGGCCGGGCGGCTTTCATCACCGGCCAGTCGCCGATCCGCACCGGGCTGACGAAGGTGGGCCTGCCGGGGGCGCCCGAGGGCATGAAGAAGGAGGATCCCACGCTCGCCACGCTCCTGCGGGCGCGGGGCTACGTGACCGGGCAGTTCGGCAAGAACCACCTCGGCGACCGCGACGACATGCTGCCCACGAGCCATGGGTTCGACGAGTTCTTCGGCAACCTCTACCACCTCAATGCCGAGGAGGAGCCGGAGCATCCCGACTACCCGAAGAATCCGGAGTTCAAGAAGCGGTTCGGACCGCGGGGCGTGATCCACTCGTTCGCCGACGGCAGGATCACCGACACGGGCCCCCTCACGAAGAAGCGGATGGAGACGATCGACGAGGAGGTGAGCGACAAGACGTTCGCCTTCATGGACAAGGCGAAGCAGTCGGGTAAGCCGTTCTTCATCTGGTGGAACTCCACGAAGATGCACATCTTCACGCACCTCAAGGAGGGCGTGGCCGGCAAGAACGGCCTGGGGATCTATGCCGACGGCATGGTCGAGCACGACCGGCAGGTCGGCGCGGTGCTCGCCAAGCTCGACGAGCTCGGCCTGGCCGAAAACACGATCGTGATGTATTCCACCGACAACGGCGCCGAGGCATTCACCTGGCCCGACGGCGGCACGACGATGTTCCGCGGCGAGAAGAACACGCAGTGGGAGGGGGGCTACCGCGTGCCCTGCGCCATCCGCTGGCCCGGCGTCATCAAGCCGGGCACGGTGGTCAACGACATCGGCGCCCACGAGGACATGCTCACCACGCTCTGTGCCGCGGCCGGCGACAAGACGGCCAAGGAGGAGCTCAAGAAGGGCCGCCGCATCGGCGACCGTACCTACAAGGTTCATCTCGACGGCCACGACCTCGGGCCCGCCCTGCGGGGCGAGGCGGCCTGGCCCCGCAAGGACTTCATCTACTGGACCGACGACGGCAGCGTGGCGGCGCTCCGCTACGAGAACTGGAAGGTGACCTTCCTCGAGCAGCGGGCGCATGGCATGCACGTCTGGCAGCAGCCGTTCGTGGAGCTGCGGGCCCCGACGCTCGTGAACCTGCGGATGGATCCGTTCGAACTCGCGCAGGACATCGGCATGGACTACCAGCGGTGGTACCTCGAGCACATGTTCGCCATCGCGCCCGCGGCGGCCCACGTGGGCCAGTGGCTGCAGAGCTTCCGGGAGTTCCCGCCGCGGCAGAAGCCGGGCAGCTTCAACCTCGACCGCGTGATGGAGGCGGTCACGGCCCCCGCCGGATCGGGCCGCTGACGGCCCGATCGGCGGTGCACGCCGGGACTACGCGCGGGCTCGGCGGAGCGTGTCGGAGGGGAGTTCGCCGAAGTGCGTGCGGTAGCGGCCGGCGAAACGGCCGAACTCCCAGATGCCGTGGCGGACGAGGACGTCCGCCACGGTGCCGTGTTCGTCGGCTCCGCTCGTGAGCACGCGGCGAATGAGATGGAGCTCGCGCATCATGAGGTACCGCTTCGGCGGCAGGCCGTAGGTCTCCCGGAACGTCCGCAGAAGCGTGCGGTCGTTGACCCCGACCTGTCGGGCCAGGTCCGCCGCCGTCGGCAGGAGCGGAGCCGCGTCGATCGCTTCCATGGCGCGCCGCACGATCGTCCGCCGATCGAGACGAGGGCGGCCGGGGGCGATCCGTGGCTGCGCGACGGGGGCGAGGCAGGAGAGGGCCGCGGCCGCCAGTTCGCTGCCGGCAGCCCGATGGGCCGCGGTTCCCGCGGGCTTGTCGAGCAGGGCGGCGGCGATCGTGCCGACGAGGCCCCGAAGGGCCGGCACCGCGCCGGGCCGACCGGTCAATTTCCGGCTGCCGTCGAGCATCGACCCGGCGAGCATGGCGTCGGGGCCAAGCGCGATCGAGCACCATGCATGGGCCCGGCGGCGGACGCGGATGCCGAAATCGGCGCCGCGGGGGATCGCCAGCAGGGAGTCGTCGTCGAGCGGCTCGCCGTTGACGACGTGCTCGCGGGCATGCGTGAGCGGCATGAAGAGAATCGGGCCGGAGTGCGTGTTCGCGCCGTAGCAGAGGTTGCCGCCCCCCTCCGACGCCACCTGCAGTACGACCTCGCCGAGGTCGAGGATGCCGAGCGTCCACGCCGGGGTCTCGACCGAGTCGCAGACCAGTCGCAGGTTCGCGCCGTTGACGGCCTCCCCCCATGCGTCGAAGTCGGTGAACGTAAGCATATGGCTATTCCGCCGCCGAGAGGATCATTTCGACGTCGGTGCCGCGGGGAGGCACGCGGCCGGCGAAGGCCTCGAAGAGCAGGGCCTCGTTCGACTGCGAGCTCTCGATCGGCAGGTCGAGCATGGCCGTGGGAAAGTTCGACAGGCAGATCAGATCGCCGCCGTCGGCCTGGTAGTAGTCCTTGCCGTCGGCGGGATCCTTCCAGAACACGCTGCCCGCGAACACCCACTGCTCCCTCATGGCCTCACCGCTGCGGGTGTCACGAATCCATCGCTGGGCAGGCACCTCCTGCACGCGGCCCGCCTCGTCCTTCCAACGCATCGTGACCCGCACCACCGGCCCGGAGGCGGCCCGGTACTCCGGATCGAACGAAACCGGCCTGCCGGGCACGAGGCCGATGGCAAGCAGGCCCGCATGCACGAGCTGCGCCGTCGAACGCGTCGCCACGATCGATTCGTGCTCCTTCGTGCCGTGAGGGCAGGCGAAAAACTCGATTGCCCCCTTGTCGACGGCGATCGTCCCCCCCACCACCACCCGCTTTTCCTTGGCGTCGATCCAGACATCGTCTTTCGGCGACAGCCGCTTGAGTTCGGGGTGCCGGTCGACGGCGGCGGGCTTCGCATCGGGCTCGGCCCCTGCCGCCACCCACACCGCTTCCCAGGTCACGAGGGCCGCGACGAGCACCGACAGGCAGGCAGCGGCCGTGCCGGCGGCGGACCTGCCGCGCAGCAGAGAACGGAAAAGGGCGGGGAAGGGCTGTTGCATGGTCGCGAGGGGATGGGGGCCCCCGGGGTCGTGGATGCGTGTGCGAACGTCAGGTACCATACCGAACCCTTCCGACCGGTGCGAATCCAACTCGGTACGGATCGATCTCCAGGAACGACAGGCACGGCTCCATCATGGTTATGACGGAAACAGCACAAACCGGGAACGGAAAGCCCAAGAAGGGCGGCAAGCGTGGCAAGGCGACCGCGGATCGGCGGCCGCCCGGCGGGCCTTCGGAGGCCGATACCCAGCGGTCGGCCACCGCGGCTTCGAAGGCCGATGCCGGCGTAGCTCGGACCGCCACGTCCCATGCACCGGCGAAGGTGGGGGCCGCATCGGCCAGCCGCCGGATTCGGGCGATCGCCGACGTGAGCGAGTCACTCGACGTCCGCCGTCGCCTGCGGCGGCTCGCGAGGCAGATCGATCGCGGTTCGCACGACGTCCAGACGATGACCTTCATCGAGGCCGCCATCGGCGACACGCTCGACGAGGCGTTTGCCATCGGATCGGATCGTGAACGGTGGCTGTTGTGCGAGGCGGCCACCTGGGGCCTGGCCTGGATGGCACGGACGCGGCGGGCCGGCGGGTCCGCCGGCGGGCTGCTCGAGCGGCTCGTGAAGTTCGCCCGCACGGCGCAGCCCGCCCTCGCCGCCGGCGAGACGCTCTCCGCGCGGTTCACGCTCACCCTGGCACGCCTGTTTTGCGACATCGAAGCCTGCCGCTGCCTCGACGGCGATGCCGCGAGGGCCGTGGCCGATGAGATTCGGCGGCTCGTCTCCGCCGAGGGCACCGTCAGCCTGCAGGGCTCGCCGGCCGTGGTGGAGCGGGTGGTGCGGTGGTGCCTCGTGCGGGACGTGGCCCTCGCGACCGGCCCGCTGCCATGGGATGAGGCCACCGAGCAATGCTTCGCGAAGGCGTTGGGCACGGCCGTCCGCCTGCTCGGCGGCCAGGGCCGGCTGCTCGTGGGCCCGGGCCGACTGCCGGCGGCGTTTTCCGATCCCGTGCTCGCCGCCGCGGCGGATTCGGATCGGAAGCGGCTGCGGCGCACGGCGGAGATCGTGCAGACGCCGGGACGGTCCGGCGGCCGGAAGAAGGAGGAAGGAAAGCAGCCGAAACTGCTGTCGCGCGACCTGCACGACGCGTCGGCCGCGGTGGCGATCCTCCGCTCGGGCTGGGAGCGCAACGCCATCAGGGTGTCGCTCGAATACCGCGATGCCGTGCCGCACCTGGAGATCGCCGTCGGTGATCGGCTGCTCGTCGCCGGCGCCTGGCAGTGGCGTGCCTCCAAGGGAGGCCGCCCCCTCGAAGCGGAAGGGCCGTGGACCGTCTCCTGCTGGGAATCGGACCGCAAGGCGACCTACCTGGAGATCGTCGCGCCGCTCGCCGGCGGCCTGCAGATCGACCGGCAGATCGTGCTCCTGCCGCGGGACCGCGTCGTGCTGCTGGCCGACACCATCACGCAGCGGCCCGCCGATGCGGCCGGCGACACCCTCCCCGAGCCGCTGCGATCGCACGCGACGGCCGGCGGACTGCGGCTGGAAACGGTGCTGCCGCTGGCCGCCGCGCTCGAGGGCCGGCAGGCGGAGGAGACGCGGGAGATCACGGTGCACGACACGAAGCCACGGCTGTTGGCGCTACCGCTCGCGCTGCCCGAGTGGAAGAGCGCCGGTCGCGGGAGCTTCGCCGCGACCGCGGATGGACTCGTGCTCGATCATCAGGCCGCCGGCGGTCGCTGCTACTCGCCGCTCTGGCTCGACTTTGAGACGGCCCGCCAGGGGCGGCCGCTCACCTGGCGGCAGCTCACGGTGGCCGACACGAGGCAGAACCTGCCGCCGCACCAGGCCACCGGTTTCCGCATCCAGGAAGGCCTGGGGCAGTGGCTCGTCTACCGGACGCTCGATGAGCCGCGGAACCGCACGGTGCTCGGGTGCAACATCTCGTGCGGAAGCCTGGTCGGCCGCATCGGGCGGACGGGCGTCGTCGATCGGCTCATCGAAATCCACTGACCGCCCCGGCCGAGGTGCGTGATGGCCGCCGATGCAGCCGACCGCGTGCGGTCGAACCTCGCCGCCGTGCGTGAGCGGATCGCGGCGGCCTGCCGGCGGGCGGGCCGCGATCCGGCCGACGTGCGGCTCGTCGGCGTGACGAAATACGTTTCGGCCGAGTCGGCCCGGCTGCTTCTCGAGGCGGGCTGCGTCGACCTGGCGGAGAGCCGGCCACAGTCGCTCTGGGCCAAGGCGCTGGTGCTCGGCGGCCACGACCCTCAGCCGCGCTGGCATCTCATCGGCCACCTGCAGCGCAACAAACTCCGCCGCACGCTGCCGCTGCTCACGCTTTTGCACTCGCTCGACAGCCGGCGACTCGTCGCGGCGATCGAGGCCGAGGCGGCGGCCGTCGGCGTCGTCTGCGACGTGCTCGTGGAGGTCAATCTCGCCGGCGATCCGGGACGCACGGGCGTGATGGAGGCGGACGTGGCCGCGGTGCTCGAGGAGGCCGCCCGCGCGGCCCATGTGCGGGTGCTCGGTCTGATGGGGATGGCGGCGGTGCCCGACGGACAGGATGGCGGCGGCACCGCGCGGCGGCAGTTTGAGCGGCTCCGCGGACTCCGCGACGGCCTCGCGGCCCGCATCCCGACACCGGCGGGGCTGCGGGAGCTTTCCATGGGGATGAGCGGCGACTTCGAGGAGGCGATCCTGGAGGGATCGACGCTCGTGCGGGTCGGCTCGGCCCTCTGGGAGGGGATCGAGGAGTGAGGCATCGTGAAGGAACATGGGCCGGAATCCCCCGGCTCGCGCCGGGGGCTTGCATGAGGCATAGAAGCCCGGAGCGCAAGCGACGGGATCGCGGTAGCCGGCGTAGAAGCCCGGAGCGCCAGCGATGGGATCGCGGTAGCCGGCATAGAAGCCCGGAGCGCCAGCGACGGGATCGCGGTAGCCGGCATAGAAGCCCGGAGCGCTAGCGATGGGATCGCGGTCGCCGGCATAGAAGCCCGGAGCGCAAGCGACGGGACGGGGCCAATAAAACGCCCGCCATACCGCGGCTTTTGGCTGCTGCTGCGGGGCTGCGGTAAGCTACCGGCCTTTTCGGAAGCCGTTTCCTCGCTCCGTTTTCTCCTTGGAGTTCGTTCATGTCGTCGCAGACGCTGCAGCTGATCACCTCCCACCGGGGCGCGTCGTTCTCCGCCGCCGATAAGGTCGATGTCTCGATCGACTCGCTCGCCGTGCGGTCGCGGCGGCTATCCGGCGGCCGACGCGACGGGGTGCTGCTCGTGGAACTCGTGGCGGGATCGACGAAGGTGTTCGTGCTGCCCGATCGGGGACTGGGCATCTGGAAGATCATGGCCGGCGAGTTCGAACTCGGCTGGCAGTCGCCGGTGCACGGGCCGGTGCATCCCCGATTCGTGCCCCTCGCCGAGCCGTCTGGCAT
>JBJTSM010000720.1:0-2411 GCA_046076685.1 Planctomycetia bacterium
CCTCGACCGGCAGGTGGTTCCGCCAGGTGGAGCGACCGGCGATCCAGCCGGGCTTCCGCTTCTGCAGCGCGACCAAGCCTGCCGTGTCGAGCCGCGGGGCTTCGGCGAAGTCCACGGGCTTTGACGCCGGCGGCTCCGCGACGGGCTTGGCCTTCGGATTCTCCACGAGCGTGATCGTCACGGCGTCGTCCGAGTAGTCGATCTTGGCGATGTCGTCGCCGTGGCTCGCGAACTTTCCCGTGATCGCCGGGCCGCCCGGAGCGCGGGCGAGGATCGTGAACGTGCGGCCGCCGAGCTTGACGTCCGATGTCTTCGCCGCGCCGAGCGGCGCGATCTCGAGCCGGCCGTCGAGCGTGATCGCTCCCCCCTCCTTGCCGCCGACGGCGATGCCGGTCTTCTCCTCCGCCCCGAGCCCGACCCGCAGGGTGCCGGTCTTTTCAAGCGCGAGGTCGCCAAGCAGGGTCACCTGGCCGTCGTGGCCGGTGGCGAGCAGGCCCGCGTTGCGAAGGCTGCTGCTCCCCTCGGTGCGGGCGTTTCGCAGATCGAGTCCGGCGGCTCCCTGCCAGTGGAACCGGCCGCCTTCGGCATTCACGAACGCGGGGCCGCCGAAGTGGAAGACGTTCGTGCCGGTGGTGTCGAGGTAGGTGAAGCTGCCGGCATTCGTGATCACGGAGGCATCGTTCTGCTTGTTGGAGAGCATGCCGCCGCCGTGCCAGTTGACGGTGCCCGTGGGGCCGACTTCGAGGAAGATCTTTCCATCCGCATGCGGATCGGCACCGAGTTCGGCATCACCGAGCTTGTCGAGCACGGCGGGGGTCTTCTCCATGCCGACGCGGTAGCTGCCCTGCTTGGGAGCGCCGGTGGTGCAGAAGACGCGGGCCGACTTTTGGCCGATCGCGAGCCGGCCGTGCTGCACGTCCCACTGCAGCACGGAGTGGATCGGCTCGCTCGTGTCGAGAACGACCTCGCCGCGGCCGAGTTCGCCGTTGCCGATCCGCACGCGGCCCCCGATGACGACCTTGCTCGATCCGCTCGCGGAGAACGACCCTGTGCCGACGTTGCCGATCAGCTGCGGCGTGTTGGATCCGGCCACGCTGAATGTGCCTCCGGTGACCGCCACGCGGCCGCCCCGTGAGATGTCGAGCGGGGTCCAGGCCGGCCACATACCCGCCTTGAAGGTGCCGCCCGTCACGCCCAGTTCGCCACCGTCGATCAGCACGTTGTCGTTGATCTCGACTGAGCCGTCGCGGTGCCGCCAGCGGCCACCGGGGCCGACGACCACTTGCTTGTAATCGGCTTGATTGGCGGCCCGGAATTTCATGTCGGCCGAGGTGACGAGCTTCGTCACCTCGCCCGTTTTTGCGTTGCCGATGGCCAGGCCGTGGAGGCCTTCCTTGGCGTCGGAAGAGAGCGGCTTGTCGTAGGTGATCGTGCCCGAAGAGCTCCCCGAGATCACCACGGGGTCAAACGGTCCGGGCACGTTGCCGCCGGTCCAGTCGGTGCTGACGGCGTCGGGCTTCGTGCCCCACATCCCGTCGGCGGCGCCCTTCCAGGCGATCGGATCCGGGGCCGTCGTGCGGTAGAACTCGCGGAACATGCCGGCCGGGTCGAAGCTCTCGAGCGCGAAGCCGTAGCCGTCGAACTTGGCGTGGCAGGCGGCGCATGAGCCGTTGCCTGAGTGCAGGGCGAGTTTTTGTTTGAGGGTGGTGGCGGAGGAGGTGTCGGTGGCGATCGGCTCGATGTTGGGCGGCGGGGGCGGGATGTGCACGCCCAGCAGCCGCTCGGCCACGAACACGCCCCGCTTCACGGGCGAGGTGTTGGTGCCGTTGGCCGTCACCTTCATCACCGCCGGCTGGGTCCAGAGGCCGCCGTAGGGGGAGTTGTCCGGGAGTTTCAGTTCACGGAGATCGCCGCCGTCGACGCCGGTGAGCCCATAGTGGCGGGCGAGCACGGCGTTGGCGAGCACCCGCCGGGAGTCAACGAGTTCCTTGACGCCGGCGTTTTGGTCGGCCAGCAGCTTCAAAAAGCCCTCGGTCTCGGCCACGCTCGACCACTTGAGCAGGTCGTTTTCGGGGAGGTGGTATTCGGGGAAGAGCTTGGGATCGGGGGTGGTGTCGCTGATGGCGGAGAGCCTCAGCCACTGGGCGGCGAAGTCTTTATAGAACCGCTTCGCCTTCGGGTCGGCGAGCATGCGGTCGGTCTGCTCGCGGAGGATGACGGAATCGTGGAGCTTTCCCTTTCGTGCCAGATCGAGCAATTGTTCGTCGGGCGTGGAGTTCCACAGGAAGGAGGAGAGCCGGGAGGCGAGGGCGAAGTCGGAGAGCGGCCCCGGCTTCTCGACGATGCAGAAGAAGTCGGGCGACGTGAGCAGGTTGCGGACCTGGTCGACGACGATCTCGCTCACGCAGCGG
>JBJTSM010000721.1:0-3804 GCA_046076685.1 Planctomycetia bacterium
AGAGCCGCTTCTGCTCCCGCAGCCACTCGGCGAACTTCCGGGGCCCGAGCTCCTGGAGCTTCGTCCGCGTGCCGGCCGTTACGGGGGCCAGCCGGTCGAACTCGGGCAGCGGCGCCGGATGGCGGCGGGCCGCCGCCGGCCTGCCCTTCACGAGCGGATTGCCGTTCACGATCACGTCGGCGAGGTATTCGAGCACCCGGGTGGCCCGGTCGCGGCGGACCGGGAAGTCGAAGAGGGCGGGCGTCTCGTCGATGAAGCGGGTGGTGCAGCGTCCCGCCAGGAAATCCTCGTGCGTGACGAGGTTGATCAGGAACGGGATGTTGGTCTTCACGCCGCGGACGCGGAATTCCTGGAGGCACCGCTCGATGTGGCCGGCCGCCTCCTGGTGGGTGAGGCCCCGTGCCGTCACCTTCACGAGCAGCGAGTCGAAATAGGGCGTGACGACCGCGCCCGAGAAGGCGGTGCCGGCGTCGAGCCGGATGCCCATGCCGCTGGCCGACCGGTAGGCGGTGATCCGGCCGTAGTCGGGAAGGAAGCGGTTCTCGGGGTCTTCGGTCGTGACGCGGCACTGGATCGCCGCGCCCATCGAGCGGATCTGCGCCTGGTCGCCCAGGCCGATCTGCGGGTCGGAGAGCTTCCAGCCCTCCGCCACGCGGAGCTGCCTTCGGACGATGTCGATGCCGGTGATCTCCTCGGTGACGGTGTGCTCCACCTGGATCCGCGGATTGACCTCGATGAAGTAAAAGCGGTCGGCGTCGGCGTCGACGAGAAACTCGACCGTGCCGGCGTTCTCGTAGCGGGCGGTGCGGCCGATCGAGAGCGCCGCCTGGCAGATCGCCTCCCGCATCGACTGCGAGAGGTTGGGGGCGGGCGCCATCTCGACCACCTTCTGGTGCCGCCGCTGCACGGAGCAGTCGCGCTCGAAGAGGTGCACGAGATTGCCGTGCATGTCGCCGAGCAGCTGCACCTCGATGTGCCGCGCCCGCTGGATGAACTTCTCCACGAACACGCTCGCGCTGCCGAAGGCCGTCTTGCTCTCCCGCTGCGCGCTCTCGAGGGCCACCGCCAGCTCGTCCTCGCCGCGGACGACCCGCATGCCGCGGCCACCGCCGCCGTGGGCCGCCTTGATGATCACGGGCCAGCCCAGCTCCTTCGCGATCGCGAGCGCATCCTGGAAGCCGCTCACCGGCTTCGAACTGCCGGCCAGGATCGGCACGCCCGCCCGCTTCGCCAGATCGCGGGCGGCGGTCTTGTCGCCGAGCGTCTGGAGCAGCTCCACACGGGGCCCCACGAACACGATCCCCGCCTTCTGGCAGGCCGCCGCGAACTCGGGGTTTTCGGAGAGGAACCCGTAGCCGGGATGGATCGCGTCGACGTCGTGCTCCTTGGCCAGGGCCACGATCGCCTCGATGTCGAGGTAGGAGCGGATCGGCTCGCCGGGGCGGCCCACGAGATAGGATTCGTCGGCCTTGAAGCGGTGGAGGGCGAAGCGGTCTTCGTGGGCGTAGATCGCCACCGTCCGCATGCCGAGTTCGTGGGCGGAGCGGAAGACACGGATGGCGATTTCGCTGCGGTTGGCCACCAGCAGCTTCTTGATGGGGCGCATCGACAAGATCCTTCCAAGAGCCGTTGAGCACGGGAGAGAACCGGAAAACGGCCCCAATCCTACCGTGCCCCGAAATCGGCGACAGGGTGCCCGGAAGCCTCCGCGGTTTTCCCGGTCCCCGTTCTCGTCTACGGTGCTGCGGACCGCTTCTCGTCGGCGTAGCTGGGGCGGATGTAGTCCGGTACGAGGGCCGCGGGATCGTCGGCCTCGCCGGCGGCGGCGCGGAGCAGGGCGATGCGGCCGAGTTCGACGATGAGGTGCGTCGCCATCGGCCAGGGGGCGATCATGAGGTCGGGGCGGGTGGGAAGCGCATCGGCGACGACCGCGAGGCCCGGGCCGCACACGCGGCTGCCCGCGGGCAGGGAGGCGAGCCAGTCGTGCGCCGCGTGGATGCTGCCGGCCCCGGCCTGCCAGCCACTCGGGGATCGTCCGTCGGGCGTCACGACGGCGGCATACACCTCGCCCCGGCCGGCATCGAAGGCGATCGTGACGGGGACGCCTGTCGGTCCGTCGGCTGCCGCCACGGCCCGCGCGATCACCTCGCACGACGACACTCCCAGGAGCCTGGCGCCGGTCGCCCAGCAGACCGCCTTGGCCGTGGTCACCCCCACCCGCAGGCCGGTGAACGAGCCCGGTCCGGTGATGACGGCGACCAGCGCGGCGTCGGCGGGCCGCCAGCCGAGTTCGGCCGCCACCGCCTCGATCGCCGCCGCCAGGAGCCGGGCGTGCTCCCCGGCGGTGGGCAGCGATCGCACCGCCACGCGGTCGCCGTCGAGAGCGGCGACCGCTCCCGTCGCAAGGCTCGTGTCGATCGCGAGGGTTTTCATGAGATGACGGCCGGCTGGTCGCCGTGGCGAGGGGGGGCTGCGTCGCTTGACCACGCGCCGGGGCGTTCGTAGGCTCCAGTGTATAAAGTCTCGTCGTCAAGGCCCGGCGGAGCGGGTTTCCCACCAGTGAAGCGGGCCATCATCAGCGACGTGCACGGCAACCTCGAGGCGCTGCGCGCCGTGCTCGAGGATATCGACCGCCAGCAGGTCGATTCCATCTATTGCCTGGGCGACGTGGTCGGCTACGGCCCCAATCCCTGCGAGTGCGTGGAACTCGTCCGCGACCGGTGCAGCCTCGTGCTCCTGGGCAACCACGACCAGGGGGCGCTCTTCGACCCGGATGGGTTCAACGTCGGTGCCGAGAGGGCGATCCGCTGGACCCGGGTGCAGCTCGAACTCCACGACCGCCTGCCGCGGCACGCGAAGAACCAGCTCGCCGACTTCCTCGGCGAACTGCCGCGAACCCACGCCGAGGGCGACCTGCTGTTCGTTCATGGATCCGCCCGGCGGCCGCTCGACGAATACGTCTTCCCCGAAGACATCTACAACCCGCTGAAGATGGAGCACATCTTCGAGCTGTTCGGGAAATACTGCTTCCAGGGGCACACCCACATTCCCGGGGTCTTCACGACCAGCCCCGACTTCATCTCGCCCTCGATACCGAAGGGCGTGCAGGAACAGCGGCTCACGCTGCCGCATGGCAAGGCGATGGTGAACTGCGGCAGCGTCGGCCAGTCGCGGGACGGTGATCCCCGCGCCTGCTACCTCATCCTGGAGGATGATGCGGTGCGGTATCGCCGGGTCGAATATCCCTGGGACGTCACCTGCCAGAAGATCCACGCGATCCCCGATCTCGACAATTTTCTCGGGGATCGGCTGGCACAGGGCAGATAGCCGCAGCGATACCAGATATACTCCGGCACAGCCCTCGCCATCGGGCCCGGCAACGGGTCTTTGGCCCACCCGGAGTCATTCGTGGAACGTCGTTACGCCCAGTTCATCGCGATTTCGCTGGCCATCGTGCTGGCGGGCCAGCTGCTCCAGGCCTGGCTCTTCCCCAAGCCGCCCCGAGACCGGCAGGCTCCGCCGAACGTGGAAGCCGCCGCAGCGGCTGCGACCGACAACAGCGACGCGGGATCGTCGGGGGCTGCCGGCCAGGCGGGCGAGTCGGCGGCCGACGTGGTGCTGCCGACCGGGCCCGAGGCCGACCAGACCGCGGTCAAGCGACAGCGGCACACG
Source organism: Planctomycetia bacterium (assembly GCA_046076685.1). Lineage (GTDB taxonomy): Bacteria > Planctomycetota > Planctomycetia > Pirellulales > UBA1268 > CAMCQY01. The sequence goes on from JBJTSM010000721.1 coordinate 3,673, forward strand.
CTGGGATCGCTCGATCCCAACGGCCCGGCGGGGATGCTCGTCACGCTCACCAGTCGCGGTGCCGCCGTCGAGCGGATCGAACTGGCCAGCGGCAGCTTCCTCGATCAGGACGACCGCTCTGGCTACATCGGC
>JBJTSM010000722.1:0-2222 GCA_046076685.1 Planctomycetia bacterium
GGGCCGGCGCTCGCCGCCTATCCGAACTTCGCCCGCATCACCGAACGCTTCGGCCGCTGGTACGTGGCGAGCAAGGCGATCGCACGGCTCCATCGCCAGTCGCTCGGCACGATCGCGGGCGACGCCACCGTGGATGTGAAATGGCTGCGTGGCGGCCGGCTCGGCACCGTCGAGGAGTCGTTCGTGTCGCGGTTGAATCCGGGGGACCGGTTCCTGTTCGCCGGCCGGTCTCTTTCGCTGTTCCAGTTCGACGGTCTCACCGCCTGGGTGAAGCGGTCGCGGACCGCCGCGCCGCTGCAGGTGCCGCGTTGGAATGGCGGCCGCATGCCGCTCTCCACGCTGCTCTCGGCGGCGGTGCTCGATCTCGTGCAGTCGGCGGCGCGACACGGCGGGTCGGCGCGGGCAACGAGCCCGAACCTGCCGCCGGAGGTACGGGCCGTGATGCCGCTGTTGCAGACGCAGGCAAGGTGGAGCAGGCTGCCGGGCGACGACTGCCTGCTCGTCGAGCGGGTGCGGTCCCGAGACGGCCATCACGCCTTCCTCTTCCCCTTCGCGGGCCGCCTCGTGCACGAGGGGCTGGCGGCGGTCGTGGCCTGGCGGATCGCGCAGCGGCGGCCGTGCACGCTCACGATGGCCGCGACCGACTGGGGCTTCGAACTGGCCGGCCGGGAGCCGTTCTTCGACCACGACCGCGAGTGGCGGCAGGTGCTCTCGCCGGCCAACCTGCTCGAGGATCTGCTCGCCTGCCTGAACGGCACCGAGATGACACGGCGGCATTTCCGCGAGATCGCCCGGGTGGCGGGGCTCGTGACGGGCGGCCGGCGGACGAACCGGCAGACGCAGTCGTCGGCCGGACTGATCTTCGACGTGCTGTCGGAACACGACGGCACGAACATGCTGCTCGCCCAGACCCGCCGCGAGGTGCTCGAGCAGCAGTTCGAGTTCGCCCGCCTCCACGCGGCGGTCGAGGCGATCGCCGTGAAGGACATCCACATCATCGACACGCCCCGCCTCTCGCCGCTCGCCTTCCCGATCTGGGCGGAGCAGGTGCAGTCGCGGCTCACGACCCAGGGCTGGCTCGAGCGGATCACCGAGATGGCCCGCGAACTGGAGCAGGCGGCGGGAGACGCGCCCTCATGAACGCGATCCGCATCGACTGCCACCAGCGAAGCGGCGACCGCCTCCCCACCGCCGCGGAGCCCGCGGCCGACATCCTGCTCCTGCCGGGCCGCGCGGCGTTCCTGCCCGCCACGCGGACGCTGCTCGTGGCCGATCTCCATCTCGGGAAGGCGGCGACGTTTCGCCAGGCGGGGATTCCGGTGCCGGAGGGATCGGCGCAGCGTGATCTCGATAGGCTCGGTCAGCTCGTGGAGACCCACGACGTTCAACGCCTCGTCGTGCTCGGCGACCTCTTCCATGCACGGAGCGGCTGCACGCCGCAGGTGTTCGCCGAGTTCGCCGCCCTGCGCGCACGGATCGCGGCGACCTCCGTCGTGCTCGTGCTCGGCAATCACGACCGCGCGATCGGACGCCTGCCCGACACGCTCGGCCTCGACGGCTGCGTGGCCGCCCTCGACGAGCCCCCCTTTCGCTTCGTGCACGAGCCCGCGACCGACCTCGCGGCCACGGACCGTGGACTCTTCACCGTCGCGGGCCATCTTCACCCGACCGTGGCCATCCGCAGCCCCAGCGGCGACCGGCTCGCCGACCGCTGCTTCGTGGCGGAGCCGGCGCTCCTCGTGCTGCCCGCCTTCGGCTCCTTCACCGGCGGCCACCGAATCGCCCCCGTGGCCGACATGCGGCTCTGGATCGCGCGGGACGACGGCGTGGCGGACGTGACACGCCTGGCCGCGGGCACTGCGAAGCGACCACGAACCCGCTAGCGGGCCATCCCGTCGTCTCATGAAAGCCCCCGGCGCAAGCCGGGGGACAGGCACCACCTCCCGGGCCATCCCGTCGCTCGCGCTCAGGGCTTTTATGAGCGTTTCGGACAAGCCGCCGGAAGACAACGCTTTCAGCCGCCCACTTCGCGAAAGGCCACGGGTAGCCGGTCGAGCAGATCGCGGGCCGTCATCGAGACTTCGCCGAGCGCCTCGGCCGCCACGTCCCCGGCTCGGCCGTGCACCCACGCGGCGAGCCGGGCGGCGGCGAATGGGTCGAGCCCCTGCGCCAGAAGCGCCGCGACGACACCCGTGAGCACGTCGCCGGTGCCGGCCGTGGCC
>JBJTSM010000723.1:0-2807 GCA_046076685.1 Planctomycetia bacterium
TGGACCTACGTGGCCGCCACGCTGCAGAGCGTGCTCACGCTGCTGTACTACGCCAGCTACCTCACCGGCGGCAGCAGCAACGACTCCGAGCGGTGATGCCGGCCGTGTTTCGCGTGGAGCCAGTCCCGTCGCTGGCGCTCAGGGCTTGTATGGGGGATCGGGCACCGGTCGGCACACGATCCCGTCGCTTGCGCTCAGGGCTGTATGGGGGATCGCCCGTTCGCATACAAGCCCCCGGCGCGAGCCGGGGGATCGGGCCGGGGGTGATTCGACCAGATCCCGTCGCTTGCGCTCAGGGCTTGTATGGGGGATCGACCGTTCGCATACAAGCCCCCGGCGCGAGCCGGGGGATCGACCGTTCGCATACAAGCCCCCGGCGCGAGCCGGGGGATCGCGCACGTCAATGATTGAGTGAGTACAGCAACACGTTCAGGGCGATCTTCTCGGCGTCGTCGCGGCCGTAGCCGGTGCACTCGAGCGAGTTCTGCTTTTCGAGCGCGCAGGAAAGGTCGTAGGGCGAGAAGATCACGGCCCAACGGTCCTTCATCCGCACGCCCTCCAGCTTCGGGGCCACCTGCCGCTTCCGCACGTTCAACGGGCCGTTGCCGCCGGCGGGCTCGCGGAGCGTCACCTCGCGGATGTCGTAGCCACCGTAGGCGGCCGCCGTGAAGATCGGGTCGTCGGCCGGAATCTCCTCGAGCTTCGCGTCCGGCAGCATCGCGGCGACCTCGGCCCGGAAGGCCGTCGTGAACGTCGGGGCGGCGCAGACGCTGTCGGCCAGCAGGGAGCCACCCCGCTCGAGAAACTGCCGGAGCTTCTCACGCCGCGCCGCGTCGAAGGCGAAGCCCTGGCGGCCGTGCATGAAGACCAGATGATAGTCGAAGAGGGACGGATCGGCGGGGTCGATCTGGCTCGGCGTGTCGTCCACGCGGACGCCCAGTTCGCGGGCCGCCGCCCGCAGCACGTTGGCGAGCGCCGCCGGGGCCGCGTCGCACATGCCGGCATGCTTGAGCTTGGCGATCGCGATCTGCCCGCGCTCGAAGGCGTCGGGCTGCCGCGGTGCCTCCCGGTCGAGCACGAAGAGCTCGTCCTTCCGCTTCAGTTCGCGGTTGGTGGCGTAGGCGATCACGTTCGTGCCGATGGCCAGCGCCGCCTCCACCTCGCGGTCGACGGATTTGGGCAGGTTCTGCCGCGCGGCGCCGCCGATCTCCCACAGGCAGGAGAGGCTCGGCATGGCGTCCGCCTCCCGTTGCCCGTCCGTCGGGGGCGCGTAGATGAGGCAGGTCCGGCAGCCGTAGTCGACGCCCAGCAGCGGACGATGCAGTTCGGGCGGCACGATCTCCTCGGCATGCCAGGCCGGATGCTCCGGGGGGAGCAGGTGGAGCTGGTACTCGGGCTCGGGAAAGATTTCGGTGACGAGCTGCTTCAGCCGGCGGTCGAATTCGCCGCTCGCGGGGCAGCACGCCTCCGCGAACACGAAGCCACCCTCGTCGATGTAGCGACGCAGCCGGCCTCCGGCGTCGGGGCCGAGGTTGAAGGCGTCGCGGCCCGACAGCCAGAACACCGGCGCCTGCAGCAGGTCGTCGAGTTCGGCGGCCGGCGTGTCGACGATGTGCCAGGAGAGGCCGGCGGGATGGTCTTTCCGCCAGCGGGCCTCGACGTGTTCCACGAGATGCGCGATGTCGTGGCCGTGCCGGTTCCAGTCGTCGTCGGGGCCGTGCCGGCTCTTGGCCACGATCACGGGCCGGCGGCCCTTGGCGAGAAACAACAGCGCGAAGCTGGTGGCCACCGTGGGGTCTTCGATACGGCCGCCCCGGAAGGCTCCCGTCAGCCCGTCCTGCGCGGCGACGAGCATGCGAGCCCCTTCCAGATACCAGTCCGCCTCGCCGATGAATCGCCGCGCCGTGAACCGCCCCACCCGCTCGAGACCATAGAGGTAGTAGTAGAGCCAGGTCTGGCCGCCGCTGCCGGGGTTCTCCACGACGGAGAACCGGCGGCCGAGCCAGTTGAGGCCGCGTTCGAGCACCTTCGGCGACGCCCCGCCTCCGCAGCAGGAGACGTTGTCGGCCGCGGCCCGCGCATCGGGCGTGCCGATGTGTTCCGAGGTGATCCAGATGCTGGCGATGCCGGCGCAGGTCATGCTGCCCGAGCCCGCCGCATTGCCGACCGTGTAGCCCCAGGAGCCGTCGGGATTGGCGCAGGCCGTCCAATACTGCTGGGCCTTGGCCCAGACCTCGCGGCGGACGCGGATGCCGGCGCGGTCGGCCTCGTGCAGCGCGAGCAGGGCGAATTGGGCGTTGGAGTTGTCGCCCGTGCCCTTGTTGGCCCCATACGACCACGAGCCGGTCGCCGGCCCCTGCGAGACCTGGGCCTTTTCCAGCCAGTCGACGTTGCGCTCGAGGATCGCCCGGTCGGCGTCGGGCGAGAGCATCGCCAGCACGAGCGTCTGCAGCGAGACGGAATACGTCTCTTCGGGCTTCTGCCGTCGCAGCCAGTCGAGGCCGCGTTGCATCGCCAGATGGCTGCGGTCGACGCCCGCGTTGGCCAGCGCCAGCATGACCAGCGACGTGGCGCCCACCCGGGTTTCCTCGGTCCGCATCGAGCACTCCCAGGACCCGTTCGCCTCCTGTTCGCGGATCAGCCAGTCGCGTGCCTTCTCGATGGCCCGCTGGATCTTCTGGGGCGACACGGGCTCCGCTTCGGCCGCCACCGCGGGCCCCTGGAAAGTGGCCAACGCCACGGCGAGCAGGATGCCGGGCACCGTGCCGGCGGGGCGACGGGTAAATCGTGCGAAGCAGTTCAAGGCG
>JBJTSM010000724.1:0-2210 GCA_046076685.1 Planctomycetia bacterium
CGCGTTTGCGCGGGTGCGGGTCGGGCTCGATGGCGACATCCAGGCGCTCGTCGCCAGGCTGCCGGAGGCTCGCCTGACCGATCCGCTGCTCGCCGACTTCGCCGCGGCCGCCGAGGCGACGAGCCGGTTCATCGAGACCGGCGACCGGCTCGCCCGCGAACACGAGGCGCTCGTCGCCAGGCTCGCCGAGCCGACCGGCGGCCTGGGCCGGCTGCGGGGAGAATCCCGATGAGCCACCGGCTGCGCGGGCTCGCTGCGGCCGTGGCCCTGGTCACGAGCATGGTCGTGATCGTTGTCACGGCCATGGCCTTGGCCGGCGGGCCCGTGCCGGCGGCCGCCGCCGAACTCGACCACGTCGTGGCCCGTGGCGAGCTTGTCTGGGCCGCCGATCAGGAAGGGGGCGGGCCCCACGTCTTCCCCGATCCGGCCGATCCACGGCGGCTGACCGGCTTCGAGGTCGATCTCGCCGCGCTCCTGGCCGAGGAGCTCGGGGTGAAGCCGCGGTTCGAGCAGGGGCAGTGGGACCGGTTGCCGCTGCTGCTCGGCCGCACCGCCGACTGTGTCATCAACGGCATCGAACTCACGCCCGAGCGCCGGCGCGACTACCACTGTTCGCGTCCGTATTTCGCCTACAGCCTGCAGCTGCTGGCCCGCCGCGACGGGGCCCTCGACACGTTCGCCAAGCTGGCCGCACCGGGCCCGACGGGCCGGTGGCGGGTGGGCGTGCTCACCGGCTCCGCCGCCGAGAGCGTGATGCGGTCGCGGGCCGACCTCGAGGTCGATGTCGTCGGCTACGACGGCACGATCGATTCGCTCGAGCAGGTGTCGGGCGGCGTGCTCGACGCGGCCGTGATGGACGACTGCATCTTCGGCTTCTATGCCGACCGCTTCGGCCGGCTGCGGACGGTGGAGCGGCCGTTCGCCGGCGGCTTCTACACGATCCTCACCAGCCGCGATACACCGCGGCTCTCCGCGGCGATCGATGCCGCCCTCACCCGTCTCATCGCCGACGGCCGGCTCAAGGCCCTCTATGACCGCTGGGATCTGGCCGGCCGCCAGCAGATGCTCCTGCTCCGCGACGCGGGCGAGATTCCCGCGGCCCGCCGCAAGAGCTTCGGCGAACTCTGCCGCGAGACGCTCCCCCTGCTCGTGCAGTCGGCCGGCATGACCGTGCTCCTCTCCTGCCTCTCGTTTCCGCTCGCGGTCGGCATCGGCCTGGCCGTGGCGGTCGGCCGGTTGTACGGGCCCGCGTGGGTGCGGTTTTTCCTGGCCGACTACGTCGAGGTGCTCCGCGGCACGCCGCTCATGCTCCAGCTCTACGCCATCTTCTTCCTGCTTCCCAAGATCGGCCTCGCCCTGCCCGCCCTCGTGGCGGCGGTCGTCGGCCTGGCGCTCAACTACTCGGCGTACGAGTCGGAGATCTACCGGGCCGGACTCAAGGCGGTGCCGCCCGGGCAATTCGAGGCGAGCCTGGCGCTCGGGCTCTCGAAGTGGCAGGCGCTGCGACACGTGCTCGTGCCGCAGGCGGTGCGGATCGTGATGCCGCCGGTGACGAGCGACTTCATCGCGCTCTTCAAGGATACGAGCGTCTGCTCCGCGATCACGGTGATCGAGCTGACGAAGCGGTACAGCGTGCTCGCGCTCTCCACCGGCCGGATCGTGGAACTGGCCGTCGTCACCGCCCTGCTCTATCTTTGCATGAGCTGGCCGCTGGCGATCCTGTCGCGGTGGTTCGAGCGGCGTCTCGAGCGGCCGGCCACCGCCGGCTCGACGGAGGGCTGAGACCGACGTGATCACCGTGTCGTCGCTGACGAAGTCGCGGGCGCTCGCCCGCGTGCTCGAGGACGTGAGCCTCACGGGCGCCGAGGGCACCGTCACGGCGCTCGTCGGCCCCTCGGGGAGCGGCAAGAGCACGCTGCTTCGGTGTTTGAACGGGCTCGAGACCTTCGACTCCGGGCGGATCACGATTGCGGGCCATCGGCTCCAGGCGGGGCCGCACGCGGCCGGCCTGCTCGAGCGGCTGCGGCGTGACGTGGGGATGGTGTTTCAGCAGTTCAACCTGTTCTCCCACCTGTCGGCGGTCGAGAACGTGGCCCTGGCGCCTCGCGTGGTGCTCGGGCTGCCCGCCGGGGAGGCGCGGGTCCGCGGCCTCGACCTGCTCGACCGGGTGGGGCTTCGCTCCTTCGCGGACGCCCGGCCCGCCACGCTCT
>JBJTSM010000725.1:0-2725 GCA_046076685.1 Planctomycetia bacterium
TCACGGCATCCACTTCGGTACGCGCCGACGCGCCGATCGAGCCGGGCACACGGCTGACGGGCACGGTGCTGTCGCTCGGCCCCGACACCGCCTTCATCGATCTGGGAGAGCGGCGGCAGGGTGCGATGAAGCTTGCCGGGCTCGACCTCGAACTCGTGCCCGCCGTCGGCGACGTGCTGGAATTGAGCGTCGGGCTCCGCAACGAGGAGGACGGGCTCTACGACGTGGCGTTCGCCAACCGGGCCGTCGCCGTGGAGGACTGGTCCCAGTTGCAGGCCGGGATGATCGTCGAGGCCCGGGTGACCGCGGCCAACAAGGGCGGGCTGGAATGCGACGTGGCGGGTTTGCGGGGCTTCATGCCGGCGAGCCTGGTGAGCACGTGGCGGGTGGAAAATCTCGAGGAGCTGGTCGGACAGACGCTCGAAAGTCTCGTGACCGACATCGTGCCGGCCGCCCGCAGGCTCGTGCTCTCCCGCCGGGCGGTGATCGAGAAGACGGCCGCCGAGGCCAGGACGAAACTCCTGGAGACGCTCGAGGTCGGCACCACGCTCGACGGCACGGTCCGGTCGGTGCGGGATTTCGGGGCCTTCGTCGACATCGGCGAAGGGGTCGAGGGGCTCGTGCACGTCAGCCAGCTGTCCTGGGACCGTGTCGCGAATCCGGCCGACGTGCTGCAGCCCGGCCAGCGGGTGCGCGTGGTCGTGAAGAAGATCGATCGCGACACCGGCAAGATCGGTCTTTCGGCCCGCGACATCGTGGAGAGCCCATGGCAGCGGGCCGGCGAGAAATACCATGTCGGCGCCACCGTGCGGGGCGTCGTCAGCCGGATCGCCCAGTTCGGCGCGTTCGTCAAGCTCGAGCCGGGCGTCGAGGGGCTCGTGCACGTGTCCGAGTTGGCCACCCGCCACGTGCGGAGCGTGGCCGACGTCGTGAAGGAGGGAGAGACGGTGGAGTGCCGTGTGCTCTCCATCGATCCTGACGAGCAGCGGATGTCGCTCTCGATCAAGGCGCTGGCCGCGGTGCCGGTCGGGTCAACCGCCGACGACGGGGCCGCCGAGGAGCCGGCCGAGGAGCCCGCTGTGGCGCCGATCGTGAAGAAACGCACGGGCGTACTCAAAGGTGGCACGGGCAGCGTCGGCGGCAAGTCTGCCGGCGAGAAGTTCGGGCTCAGGTGGTAGGTGTGGGCGACGCGAGGGGCTGCCAGTGCCCTCTCGCCCGGACGTTCGCTTCGCCCATCCTGGGCTTCGCTCACTCGATGCCGACTGCGCTCCGGCATCCTGCCTGCGCTGGTCGGCAACGCCGGCTCGAGGGCACTGGCAGCCCCTCGCTCGGATGTGCGTGAGTGTCAGGCCGGCTCGATCTTCTTCTTGCCCATCCACGGCACGAGTGCGTCGGGGATCACGATCGAGCCGTCGGAGCACTGGTAGTTTTCCATGATGGCGATGATGGCCCGGCTGATCGCGATCGCCGTGCCGTTGAGCGTGTGGACGTAGGAGGTGCCCTTCTCGCCCGGCTTGCGATACCGCACGGCCAGCCGCCGCGCCTGGTAATCGGTGCAGTTGGAGGTGCTCGTCACCTCACCCCACTCGCCCCGTTCGCCGCGGCCGGGCATCCAGGCCTCGAGGTCGAACTTGCGGTAGGCCGGGCCGCCCAGATCGCCGCTGGCCGTGTCGATGACGCGGTAGGGGATGCCCAGCCCGTCGAACAGCTCGCATTCGAGGTCGAGCAGGTAGTTGTGCATGTCCTCGCTCTGCTCCGGGAGCGTGTAGGCGAACATCTCCACCTTCGTGAACTGGTGCACGCGATACAGACCGCGGGTGGCGCGGCCGTGGGCACCGGCCTCGGTGCGAAAGCAGTGGCTGATGCCGCAGAGCTTGAGCGGCAGTTCGTTTGCCTCGAAGATCCGCTCGTGCATCGCGCCGCCGAGCGTGATCTCGGCGGTGGCCACCAGCGAGAGGTCGCTGCCGGTGATCGAATAGATCTGCGTCTCGGGGCCGCGGGGCATGAAGCCGGTGCCCTCGAGGATGGTGTCGCGGGCGAGATCGGGCGTGGTCATCACGGTGAAGTTTTCCCGCCTGAGCAGGTCGACGGCGTAACGCTGGAGGGCGAGCTCCAGGAGGACGGCGTCGTTCTTGAGAAAGTAGAAGCCGTGGCCCGCGACCTTCGCGCCGGCCTCGAAGTCGAAGAGCTTGAGGCGGCCGCCGAGTTCGACGTGGTCGAGCGGCTTGAATTCGAAATCGGCGACGGGCGTGCGTCCAAGGCGGATCTCGACGGCGGCATCCTCGCCTCCCACCGGTGCCGCGGGGTGGGTGAGATTGGGGATCGACCGCAGGATCTCGTCGGACTCGGCGACGATCTCGGCGAGTTTCGCCTCGAAGGCGGAGACCTCCTCGCGGAGCCTCCGGCCGTCGGCCTTGCGGGCCTCGCGTTCGGCCGCATCGGCGGCCTTGGCGATCGACTTGCTGACCTGGCCGGCCTCGTGGTTGAGACGGTCGATGTCGGCCTGCATCTGCCGGCGCAGGCGGTCGAGTTCGGCGAACCTGGCCACGTCGGCGGACGAGCCCCGCTGGCGGCAGTTGGTGGCGACGAGGTCCACGTTTTCGGCGACGAAGCGGCGGTCGAGCACGGCGGCGTATCTCCGGGGGAATCCGCGGGGCGACAGCCTCCGGCGGAGGGCCACACCTTATACTGTGAAACCGTCCCTGTCAGGCTGTTTCCGTCGCGC
>JBJTSM010000726.1:0-2075 GCA_046076685.1 Planctomycetia bacterium
GGACTGGCAGGGCGAATATGGGAGCAACGGCAACAACTCGCCCCTTCGCTCGCCGCACAGCGACGGCGGAACGAACACGCTTTTCGCCGACGGAAGTGTCCGGTATCTGCAGGCGGGCACCGACCTGACCCTGACCAAGAGGCTGGCAGTCCGAAATGACGGCAATTCGATCACCGTGCCGTGAGGCGTTGCCGTCGCGGTCGGAAGAAAACCACAGGAGTGCAGCCGCCAGCGGCTGACGCATTCGAATCATGAACAGGTTCGCTTTTGTTGGCTCCCCGTTTCGGGGCATTCTTGGCGGAGCCGCCGTCGCACTTCTCGTAGTCGCCGTCGTGTTGCCCGGCTGCGGCCGCCGCTTCCCGATGGCCGAGGTTTCCGGGAAGGTCACCCTCGACGGAGAGCCGTTGTCCGACGCGACAGTCATGTTCGTCCCAGAGAAAGGCTTTGCCGCGGCGGGCACGCTCCAGCCTGATGGTACCTTCCGGCTGATCTCCGGCCGGCCCGGGGATGGCGCGGTGATCGGGTCGCACAAGGTGGCCGTGATGCCGGCCGATCCGGAGAAGCCCCATTTTCCTAAGCAATACATGAACGCGGAAACGAGCGGTTTTGCGGTCGAGGTGAAGGCCGGAAAAAACCGCTTCGAGTTCGACCTGTCGTCGGCCGATGCGGAAAAGAAACGCTGAATTCAAGGCGTTCTCACAACGGCTCGAAGGCCGCCCTTGGCGGTGGCCAGACCGCCTGACGGTTCCGCCAGTGGTGTGGCGGCCCGTGACAGGCGAGAATTGACCGCCGAGAGATCTTCCAACGCCATGCCTGCTTCCAAAATCCGCCTGATGCTCGTCGACGACCACCCCATCATGCGGATGGGGCTGGCCAACCTGCTGTCGCTCGACCCCGACCTGGAAGTGGTCGCGCAGGCCGACGACGGCCGCGCGGCGCTCGAACTCTGGCAGCTCCATCGCCCCGACGTCTGCCTGATGGACATCATGATGGATGGCCTCGACGGCGTGGAGACGCTGCGGCGGCTGAAGAAGACCAGCCCCGACGCCCGCGTGATCATGCTCACGTCGTCGCACGCGCCGGAGGACGTGGCCCATGCGATCGATGCCGGGGCCTGCGGCTACGTGCAGAAGAACGCCCGCCGTGGCGACCTCACCCGTGCGATCCGCGCCGTGTCGCGCGGCGAAACGTTCGTGCCCGGCAAGGCGACGATGAAGGTGGATACCGCGGCCCACGCGAGCGGTCTCTCCGATCGCGAACTCGAGGTGCTCGGCCTCATCCGCCAGGGGTTCACCAACGCCGAGATCGGCCGGCTCGTCGGCATCTCCGAGCGGACGGTCCGCTGGCACGTGTCGAGCCTGATGGAGAAGCTCCACGCGGCCGACAGAGCCCAGGCCGTCGCCCGCGGCTTCGAACTGGGGCTGCTCGGCATGTCGACCGGGACCGTGGTCTGACGGCCACGGGGTCCGGCGGGCGGCCGTAGCTTTCATGTGCACCGACGGCCGGCCATAATGCGGCGGCGTCTCGGGCCGCTCGTGCGAGGCCCGATCTGCGCCCGAATAAGGAACCACTCCCATGGCCGTCCCTCGTTGCGGGTCATTCCGCCTGTTCCTCTCCGCCGCCGTCGCCTGCGGCTGCCTGCAGGCGATCGCAGACGAACCCCCAGTGGCGGAGTCGGCCGTCGAAGCAGCCCAGCTTGGTCCGGAGGAGGCGGCTTCTGCCCCGGCCGAGGAGCACGCATTGCTGCGGCTGCGGACGATCCATCGGCAGGTGAGCCGCCTGCCGCTCAGCCGGGAGTATCGCGTGGCGCCCGTGGGCGATGCCGCCACGGTGGAGGCGTACGAGAAGATCGGCGAAGCATTGCGGCGTCCGGTCGAAGAACAGATGACGTTCGCGGAGACACCGCTCCGCGAGGTCGTCGAGACTTTTCGCGACAGGCTCGGGGTGCCCGTCGTGGTGGACCGCAAGGCCTTCGAGAATGCCGGCATCGATCTCGATCTGCAGGTTACATTCACCAGCCACGGCACGACCGCCCGCGCGGCGCTGCGGCAGATTCTCGGTGCCCTCGACCTCAC
>JBJTSM010000727.1:0-3563 GCA_046076685.1 Planctomycetia bacterium
GGCTTTTCGACCGCCGAAATCGTCGCCCATCCGAGCGGGAACTTTCTCTACGCGTCGAACCGGGGGCACGACTCGATCGCCATGTATGCGGTGGACGGGGCCACGGGGCGGCTCACCTTCCTGGGGGCGGAACCGATCCGGGGCAAGACGCCCCGCAACTTCACGGTCGATCCGGCCGGCAGGTTCCTGCTCGCCGCCGGCCAGAATTCCCACACGGTGACGGTCTTCGCGATCGACGCCGAAACTGGCAAACTATCCTTTACCGGCGAGTCTCTCGAGGTGCCGACGCCCGTCTGCATCCGCTTCCGCCCCAGCCGCTGAACACCGATGACGATCTGCCTGCTGAAATCGAAGATCCACCGCGCGACGGTCACCGGTGCCTCGGTGGACTACGAAGGGAGCCTCACCATCGCGGCCGACCTGGCCGAGCGGGTCGGACTGCTGCCCTATGAAAAAATCCTCGTGGGCAACCTGGCCAACGGCGAACGGTTCGAGACCTACGTGATCTACGGCAAGGCCGGGTCGGGCGTCATCGAACTCAACGGCGCGACCGCGCACCTGGGCGCGCCCGGCGACCGGCTCACGATCATGTCGTACGCCTGGCTCGACACGAAGGAGGCCGCCACCCACAAGCCGGCCGTGATCCTCCTCGACGGCCGCAACCAGGTCATTCGGTAGCCCGGCAGGCGGAGCGTCCGATGACATCTCGTTCCCATGATGGCTCGGCGGTGCGTCGTGCCGCGACCGGCGGCCTCCACCAGCTGCTCCAGCGGCTGCTCGTGGCCGCGTGGCTCGCCTGCCTGGCCGGCTGTGGCGACCCCGCGCGCGAGCATCCGGCCGTCGGCAGGACCGTGGGCAACCTGCCGCTCGAGTCGCTCGTCGACCCGGACCGCCCGCCGCCGACCTTCACGGGCCGGGTGACGCTGCTCAACTTCTGGGGCACCTGGTGCCCGCCATGCCGACGCGAACTGCCGGGCCTCGTGCGGCTGGCCGACCGGCTGCGGGGCGAACCGGCCTTCCAACTCGTGGCGGTCTCCTGCGGTGGACGGCCCCCCGAAGACATGCCCGCCCTGGCCGCCTCGACGACCGCCTTCCTCGACGAGGCCGTGCGTGAGCCACAACGGTCGGCGATCGAGCCCTGGTCCGATCCCGACGGCCGCGTGCGGATGATCTTCTCCGCGTCGTTCGGCTTCGAGGCCTTTCCCACCACCTATCTGATCGGCCCCGACGCCACGATCCGCCAGGTCTGGGTGGGCTACCGCAGCCGCGACGAGGCCGACATCGCCCGCGCGCTTGTCGACCTGCTGAAAGAAGCGAAGGCGATCACGGAAGCGAAGGCTGTACCTGAAGCTCCGCCAGCCGGGCGATGAACGCGGCGGCGGCGGCGGCGGGATCGGGAGCCCCGGTCACGGCCGAGGCCACCGCCACCCGCGTGATGCCGAGCGCCGCCAAGTCGTCGAGCCGCTTGAGCGTGATGCCGCCGATGGCGAAGCTGGGCAGGCTCGTCTCGCCGGCCACCGTCCGCAGGAACTCCCGCGGGGCGAAGCCGCCGAACGACTTGGTGGACGACGGATAGCAGGGGCCGATGCCGAGGTAGTCGGCGCCGTCGGCGACGGCGGCCCGCGCCTCGGGCACCGAGTGGGCGGTGCGGCCCACGAGCGGCTGCGGCCCGAGCACCCGGCGCACGAGCGGCGTCGGCAGGTCGTCGGCGCCGACATGGGCCCCATCGGCCCCCACGGCCGCCGCGACGTCGACCCGGTCGTTCACGATCACAAGCGCGGGCTCGGCCGGGGCCCGCTGCCTGGCGATCGCCACCGCGTGCTCCACCCGCTCGATGAGCGCCGGCGTGGCCAGCGTCTTGTCACGGATCTGCAGCATCCGCACGCCCGCCTCCACGAGCGTCGTCACGAGCCGATCGAACGAGGCCAGATCGGCCCGCCCGTCGACGAGCACGCAGAGCCGCGCTTGAGCCAGCCGATCCCGCGACCGCGCCGCGGCCAACGCCGTCCGCTCGAGCGTGTAAAGACGGTAGCGGAGCTGCTCGAAGCCCGGGGCGGCCTCGGGGGCGACCACGGCCGCACACTCCGCCAGGCTGCGGAGCGCCTGCGCGGCGCGGGCCGCATTGGCCGCGATCAGATCGGTCGGGCTCGACCGGCCGAGCGAGACCGGCGGCTCGGCGCCGATCCCCACGTCTCCCGTCACGTCCCGTAGCGCCACCCGGTGTGGCAGGGCCCCTTGGGCGAGCAGCGTGGCCAGCGTATGCCGCAGGTCTTTGGCAAGCAGGGTCAACTGGGCATCGTCGAGAACGAACCGAACCACGTCCTCGATCACCCGGAGGGCCTCGCCGGCCCGGTTGGCCGAGGCATCGATCGCCCGCCAGACGCCGGCCGTGGCCGCGGCGGACTGGACCTCACCGGTGTTCATGCCCTGATTCGTCTGATTCGGCTGGTTCATGGAGTGTGTTGTACCCCCGCGGATGCCTTGGAGAAATCGCGCGGCATCGCTATCTATCCGCCATGGGATTCGCACGCTACCTGACGCTCGTCTGGCCGGGCATGCCGTGGCTGTGGCTGCGGGGCAGCCTGGCCGGCCTCGTGCTGGCGGTCGCCTTCGCGCTGGCTGTCGACGTGGCCGTGGTGACCACGTGGATCTGGTCGGAGCTGGTCGATTTCCGGCTCACGCTCGCGCTCTGGACGGCCACGGCCGTGGTCTGGCTGGCGAGCACGGCGTCTGCCATCACCAGCTTCCCGCCGCCGATCCCCCGCGGCCGCGACGCCGCCGCCGACGCCCTCTTCGTGAAGGCCCGCGACGCCTACCTCGCCCGCGACTGGCTCGCCACCGAGACGAAGCTGCGCGCCCTGCTCGATCTGGCCCCGACCGATGGCGAGGGCCAGCTCCTTCTCGGCACGCTCCTCCGCCGGGTCGGCCGTCTCGACGAGGCCACCGCCGCCCTGGAAACCCTCTCCCGCAGCGACTCGGGAGCCCCGTGGCGTTCGGCCGTCGCCCGCGAACTGGAACGCATCGTCGCCGCCCGCAGGCCGGCCGACATGGCCGACCCGACCATGCTGCCTATCGTGCCCGCGGCGGGAGGCGTGTCCCAGATGACGGCCGCTCGGGAAAAGGCCGCCTGATGTGGCCGCCAAACGTCGATTTTTTCCCGCGTCAGCGCCCGTGCTGGAAAAAGCGGCACCGTTTGGCGTAAGGTTTGCATGATCTCGAGAGGGTAGGCAAGCAGGCCGTGGGTGACTGCCGCAATGGCATGCCCGCACTGCCGGACCATTCACGAAGGGACCTTTTTCATGTACGAGCGTTTCACCGACCGTGCTCGCAAAGTGATGCAGCTGGCCAATCAGGAGGCCCAGCGGTTCAATCACGAATACATCGGCACCGAGCACGTCCTCCTCGGCCTCATCAAGGAGGGAAGCGGTGTCGCCGCGAACGTGCTCAAAAACCTCGACATCGACCTGCGGAAGATCCGCATGGAGGTCGAAAAGCTCGTGCAGAGCGGTCCGGACATGGTCACGATGGGCAAGCTCCCGCAGACGCCCCGGGCCAAGAAGGTG
>JBJTSM010000728.1:0-2922 GCA_046076685.1 Planctomycetia bacterium
CCGCCGTCCGCGACGGAATAGAGGCCCGAAATGTCACGCCGATCCCCCGGCTTGCGCCGGGGGCTTCTATGGAAGCCCTAAGCGCACGCGCCGGGATCGTGCGCAACGACCCGCCATCCATCCCGCCGATCCCCGCCGGTATGGAAGCCCTAAGCGCAAGCGCCGGGATCATGCGCGACGCCCCGCCATCCATCCCGCCAGTCCCCCGGCTTGCGCCGGGGGCTTCTATACACGCGATGAGCACCCTCCTTTCGACCCCGCCCTCCGACTCCCGGCCCGGTCTCTCCGAACACTGGCCCGCCGCCGCCCTGCAACGGATGCGGTCGCGATCCGTCTCCGTGCCGACGGCAAAAATGCGGCGGGCCCGGATGCCGCTACCGCCCGAGCAGCTCGTCGACGTGATCGGCGAACGCCAGGTCGTGTTGCTGCTCGAAAGCACCCACGAGGCGCTCGCCGCCCACCCCGCCAACACGCCCTGCATCGAATACCCCGACGTCCGCGGGTTTCTGGGGGAGGAGTTGCAAGCCGCCTATGAATTCCTTGGCCAGGAACGGCAGCGGCAGGTCTGGGCCGAACTGCCCGGCTGGAATCTCGCCGAGCTCGTCCGCAGCCGCCGGATGAACGAACTCGAACTCCGCCGCCGCGGCTTCTTCGACTCACTCGGGGTCGACGACGCCCCGCCGACCGTGACCACCTCCGGCGAATACGTTCCCAACGACGCCGACACCTGCCTGGGGCCCTGCTCCAACATCCTTCCTCCCCGCCTTCTCTGCCGCACCACCACCGCCGTGCTCGCCTGGGCGATCCTCGTGGAATCGGCGCTGCTCAACGAACGGCTCGCCGAAGACATGCGGGAAAGCGGCTCCGCGAAAGGTCACGCCTCCGGCCTGGCCGGGGCCTGCGCGGGACCGTTTTACGGCCCCGATCCCGCACCGGAAGCCCGCGCCGCCTTCAACGACTACGTCCGCCGCCGCTGGCCGATCCGCGTCTTCGCGCTCGACCCCGTGACCCAGGAACAGAATGTCGAGGAGCAGTACGCCCAACGCCGCGAGATGCAGGTGGCGATGGCGATGGCGTTCGCCAGCGGCCGCTCGAGCAGCCAGGTTCTCGCCCGCTACGCCCGCCGGCTCGAGACCGACCTGGCCACGATCTCGCTCAATAAAACAGCCGTCGGCTTCACGCACGGGCATGACACCTTCGGCTGGCGGTTCTACCCCCGCATCCAGCCGCCGCCCACCCGCGGCAACCTCGCCACCTTCACCGACACCCTCTGCGGCACCTCGCCCACCGCCCGCGACTTGGCCTCGCGCCGGCTCGAGCCGGGCATGCGGGAATGCACGGCCCTGATCGTGATGCCGTCGTTCGTGCCGTTCGTGTCGTTCGACGTCCGCACGAACTGGTTCTCCCTCACCCACCCCAAGGCCACCGACCAGAGCATGCGGCAGGCGATGCTGCTCTCGCGCAGCGTGCAATCGATGCACGAGCGCGCGGCCACGTGCCGCGGCTCGGCCGACGGCTACCGCAGCGTGGACAAGGCCCTGCTCCTGCGGCGGGTCGACCAGCTCGACCGGGAACTGCCGCTGCAGTCGATGCTCGCGCAGATCCCGCACGAAAACACCGCCGGTGGCTTCGAACTCTTCAATACGGGCATCACCGACCTCGCCCCCGAACTCATCGGCTGGTACGGCTCACACGGCATCGATCCGGCCGGCACCACCGTGCTGTTTTTCGTCGGCAAGGGCTTCAGCGTGCACGACACGTGCATCGTCGCCGGCGGCCGCCCGGTGAAGACCACGCTCCTGAGCCGGCAGCTCCTCCGCGCCGAGATCCCGCCGGGCGTGCGGACGATTCTCCCCGCGGGCCCAGGCGGCTGCGGCGACGCGACGGCACATTGCGGCCGCTCGTGCCGGCACGGCCGCGACGCTCGGGCCATCCGCCTCGCAAGCAACGCCGAGCCGCTGCCGGCCCCGGTGGAGCCGGCCACGTCGGCCGAGCAGGTCACGCCCGGCTCCGCGGCCACTGCCGACGGCAACCGGTCGCTCCGGCTCACCCTGCCGCCGGTCGCAGGCACCGTGCCGCCGGGACCGGGCCCCCTGGTGGAGTCCTGCGGCTGCGGCCTCGATTGCCACGCCCGCGAGGTGGTCGACGTGCACCTCGCCACGCCCTACGGCGTGAGCGGCCACCTGCTGATCCCCGTGATCGGCCACGCCGCCCGCGGGGCCGGCAGCTGCGGGCTCTCGTTCGCGGCCGGTGCGACCCTGAAGCTCACCGCCACGAAGACGAAGGCCGGCACATGGCGGGTGAACGAGTTCTTCGAGTCCGCCCCCGACACGATCCGTATCGCGGTGCCCGACGTGTTCGCACCGCCGGCGAAGGCCTCGCTCACCTTCCTGCTCCGCGATGCGGCCACGGGCACGACCGCGGGCACGTTCTCGATTCCCGCCCCGCCGTTCGACCCGCGGTCGCAGGAATACGTGCTCGCCGGGGCGGACCTCCGCAACTTCGTCGGCGACACGTCGCGGCCCGCCACCGACAAGACATTGCGCGGGGCGGTGAAGCCCTATCTCGACAGCCTCGGCACCGGCAGCGGCTCGAGCTCCGGGGCCGACGGCCGGAGCGTGGCGGATCGCGACCTCACCCTCACCGCCGAACTCGTGACCGACCAGAAGACGATCCCGATCGAAGCCGCGATCACGGTCACGGTCCGCGAAACGAACCAGGCCGCCGAGCCGACGGTGGAATAAAAGCCCTAAGCGCAAGCGCCGGGATGGCGTAACGCCACGCCGTCCATCACGCCGATCCCCCGGCTTGCGCCGGGGGCTTTTATGGGAAATCCCCCGGCTTTGCGCCGGTGGCTTGTATGGGACGCCGGGATCGTGCGCGCCGCCGAGTCGGCGGCGGAATAGAAGCCCTAAGCGCAAG
>JBJTSM010000729.1:0-2154 GCA_046076685.1 Planctomycetia bacterium
CCTACCAGTATCCCCCGG
Source organism: Planctomycetia bacterium (assembly GCA_046076685.1). Lineage (GTDB taxonomy): Bacteria > Planctomycetota > Planctomycetia > Pirellulales > UBA1268 > CAMCQY01. The sequence goes on from JBJTSM010000729.1 coordinate 19, forward strand.
GGTCGAAGGCCCTGAGCGGCACGCCGATCGTGCCACCGCAGGGCACGCTCTCCGCTCCACCGCTCGCACCGCCGCCGCCGACGCCCTGGGGGCCGGGGCCGCAGCCCGGGGCACCGCCGGACCAATGGGCGCCTTCGTCGGCACCGCCGCCGCCGGGCCTGACGCCCGCGGCGCAGGACCCGGCCAATGCGTCGTTTGCCGCGGTGGCGCCCCCGATGGTGGCCGGGTCGGCCGCCGCCATCGCTGCGGCGACGCAGCCGCCATCGACAGCGTCGTCATTCCCGGCACCGATCTCGACCTCGTCGACTCCCGCGCAGCCGGTGAGCCTGTCACCGCAGCCCCCGGCGAATCGCCCGGGCACGACGCATCTCTGGCGGGTGGTGGGCGTGCATGACGGCGACACGGTGACCTGCCTCGACGAATCGAACCAGCAGCAGAAGGTGAGGCTGGCGGAGATCGACGCGCCGGAGATCGGCCAGGACTACGGCAAGGTGTCGCGGGAGGCCCTGGCGGAGATGGTGTTCGGCAAGACGGTCGAGGTGACGGAGGACGGCAAGGACCGCTACGGCCGGTGGATCGGCCACCTCACCATGAACGGCGTGGACGTCAACCGCCAGATGGTGGCCGGCGGCAACGCCTGGCACTACGAAGACTATTCCCGCGACACGTCGCTGGCCGCGCTGCAGTCGCAGGCTCAGTCGCAACGGGTCGGGCTCTGGGCCCAGTCGAATCCCGTGCCGCCGTGGGACTTCCGCAAGGGCCTGCAGAAGTAGGCCCCGCGGATGGCGGCGATGGCCGTGCGCGTACGCTCTAGGACGCGATCCCCTCGTAGACGTGCCCCTCGTTGGCGTCGACCCGCTCGGGCCGGCCGGCGCGGGAATAGACGAGCTTCTTATGGTCGAGGCCCATGAGATAGAGGATCGTCGAGTGGATGTCGTGCACGTGCAGCCGGTTCTCGACGGCATGCAGGCCGATCTCGTCGGTGGTGCCGTGCACCGTGCCGCCGCGGACGCCGCCGCCGGCCATCCACATCGTGAAGCCGGTGGGATTGTGGTCGCGGCCGTCCCCCTTCTCGCTCTGTGGCGTGCGGCCGAACTCGCCTCCCCACACCACGAGCGTCTCGTCAAGCAACCCGCGACGACGCAGGTCGGCGAGCAGCCCTGCCACTGGCTTGTCCATCTCGCGGCACATCGTGGCGTGGTTTTTCTCGATCTCCTTGTGCGCGTCCCACTTGCTCCCCGCGCCGTGGTAGCACTGCACGAACCGCACGCCGCGCTCCACGAGCCGGCGGGCCAGCAGGCAGTTGCGGCCGAAGCGGGCGGTCTCCTTGTCGTCGAGTCCGTAGAAGGCCTTCGTCTCGGCGGTCTCCTGCGCGAGATCGACCGCCTCCGGCGCGTGGGCCTGCATCTGGAAGGCGAGTTCGTACGACCGAAGCCGTGCGTCGAGTTCACTGTTGTCGCCGCGACCCTCCCGATGGCGTCGATTGCGGGCCTGGAGGTAGTCGAGCGCGAGCCGCTGCTGGGCCGGGCCGATGTCCGGCGGCGGGGCGAGGTTTGAAAGCGGCGGCCCCTCCACTTCGAGGCTCGCCCCCTGGTAGACCGCCGGCATGAACCCGCTGCCCCAGTTCCGCGGGCCGTTGACCACGACGTCTTCGCGGTCCTGCATCACCACGAAGGCGGGCAGGTTCTCGTTTTCCGAGCCGAGGCCGTAGGTCACCCAGCTGCCGAGCGACGGCCGGCCGGCGAACTGGATGCCCGTGTTCATCTGGCAGACGCCGCCGGCATGGTTGATGCCGTTGGTCCAGCACGAGCGGATCACCGCCAGTTCGTCGGCCTGCGTGGCGATGTGCGGCAGCCAGTCGGAGAGCCAAAGACCGCCGTCGCCATGCTGCTTCCACGTGCGCTTCGAGGCGAGGATGGGCGAATCGTATTCTCCCATCGACGTGATCACCCGCTTGAAGCTCGCGGGCACCGGCTGGCCCGCGAGCGTGTCGAGCGCCGGCTTGGGGTCGAACAGGTCGATATGGCTCGGGCCCCCCTCCATGAAGAGGAAGATCACGCTCTTCGCCCGGCCGGCGACGTGCGGCGGCCTGGGGGCGAGCGGCGAGCGGCCGGTGGCCGCGACCGGGCCGGCGGC
>JBJTSM010000730.1:0-2926 GCA_046076685.1 Planctomycetia bacterium
GTGGTCGCAGTACGTGCTGCAGGTCGACGACCTTCCCACGCAGGGGCTCGAATCGTTGCGGGTGCGGTTCGACCTGCTCGGTCCGGGCACCGTGCAGATCGACGGCGTGCGGGTGTTCGATCTCGCGTTCGACGAATCGCAGCGGGTGCAGTTGTCGCGGCGGCTCGCTCTCCTCGAAGAGCGGTTGGCCGCCGAAGACCTGGGCTCATGCCTGGTCGAACTCGACGCCTACTGGCCGAAGTTTCTCGCGACGTTCGTCTCCGACGAGGCCGTGGCCGCGCTGGGACGGGATGCCGCTCGCGGTGAGCAGCCGGCGGTGCCGCCGCCGGCCACGCCGGTCGAGCGGTCGGGCAGCATGTTCGACCGTGTCCGCCGCTGGTGGCAGTAGGGGCTCGCGGATGTGGCGCCGTGGGTAGCGATTATCCCCGGGCTTGCGCCCGGGGCTTTTATGGGAACGGTCGCGGACCCTCCTCATAAAAGCCCGTTGCGCGAGCGACCGGATGGGGGCCGGGAAAGCCGTGCCACTCCGAATGATCGCCGTCAGCCTGGCGGCCAGCCGAGGCTGCGGCCGCCCAGCAGGTGGACGTGCAGGTGATGCACGGTCTGTCCGCCGTCATGGCCCGTGTTGACCACAAGCCGGTAGCCGCCGTCGAGCCCGAGCTTCCTGGCGATCGACGAGGCGACCGTCACCAGATGGCCGAGCAACGGCTCGTCGGCCACGGTGACGTCGGCCAGCGACGGGATCGGCCGCTTGGGAATCACGAGCACATGGACGGGGGCCTGCGGCGCCACGTCGTGGAAGGCGAGGCAGAGGTCGTCCTCGTGCTCGATGCGGGCCGGAATCTCGCGGCGGATGATCCGGGAGAAGATGGTCTCAGCCGGCGTCTGCATCGGTCGCTTCCGGCGGCGTGGCGTGTGCGGCGGCCTCGGCCTGGCGGGCGGCCGCCGTCTTGCGAATCCGCTTCCGCGGGGCCTTGGGCACGGCCCACTCCTTCGTGAGGTGCTCGAACACCTCCGGCGACTCGTACCGCACCACGTTGCGGCCCTCGGGCATCGGGCCGACGAGCGACCGGAAGACGGGGGCCCCCCGCAGGGCCAGGTCGGTGCTGCAGTCGTCGGTGCCCACCTGCAGGTGGGTCTTCAGAATCTGTTCCGGCGAGTCGAAGTCGCGGATGATGAGTTCGCCGTCCGCGCCTCGGGTGACGATCCGCCACGTGTCTTTTGCCATGATTCATGCGCTCCTGGAGGGGCGAACGGCCGGCCAAGGCGTTCGGCAGCCCCTGTGACATGAGAATCCATCGGCAGGCTGCGGCCGTGGCTCAAGCACGGGCCGGGGGAGGTGGGCGCGTCCGTCACGAAGGTGCCTGGCCGGCACGCGACGCCTTTCCGGCAGAAGTGGTGCAGGTGGCCCGGCCCCAGGTCGCGGAAACCGGCGTGGAACTTGAGCGCCGGGGCGGAGCGGCCTACATTACAGATGCTGATTCGGAGGGTAAGCGAATTGGCCAGCGGTCTGACTCGAAATCAGATGCCGGGAAACCGGTTGTGGGTTCGAATCCCATGCCCTCCGCTCACCGCGATCCGCGGTCGATGACCAGGGGATCGTGCGACTCAAGATCGCCGATCCGAAGGGCGGCCTTGCCGGAAAGCAGGTCGTCGATCAGGTCGCCCACGAGCTCCTGCCGCCATCCGGTCGCCAAAAGGGGCGGCTCCTCGCCGTCGCGATAGCCGAGCTTCCAGGCCAGGAGGTCGCGCATGTCGGAAGCCGTGCCGACCAACGCCGGCGCGATCTGCATCTGTCGGCACATGCCCGCAACAGCCGTCGCCATGAACTGCCCGAGCATCGCAAGATGCGACGGGGGCGCACGGTGCTTCTCGCCACCCGAACATTCCGACTCAGGAAGCGACAGCCCACGGTCGATCGCATCCGCAAGCCCGGGGAGGATGTGACGAAGATCCGACCGTTGCATGCCCCGGACCGCAGAGATTTGCCTCGGGTCGGCGCTCTTCCGCTTGCAGAGTTCCACGAGCAGGTCGTCGCGAAGCACCCGCTTGGGAGGCATATTTCGCTGCTCGGCCACGGCATCCCGCCAATGCCAGAGTTCCCGGGCGACCGCCAGCTCGCGCCGCGAGAGACCGCTCAATCCCGACACCCTCCGCCATCGCTTCCGGGTGAAGGACTCGGCCACCTCATCCTGCCAGGCCGCCATCTCAGCCTGCATCCAGGCGATGCGGCCGGTCGTCTCGAGCATCCGCTCCAATTTTCGCCACATTTTTTCCAGGTGACGGACGTCGTCGAGCGCGTAGTCGAGCTGGGCATCCGAGAGCGGCCGCCGCCGCCAATCGGTTCGCGTCTCGGCCTTGTTGGTCTGAACTTTGAGCAGGCGGCGGACGAGCGCGGCATAGCCGGCTGGATAGTCGTGATCGACGAGTCCTGCCGCCAGCTGCACGTCGAAGAGCTTCGCCGGCCGCTCCCCGATGGCGTGGAGGATGAAGCCCATCTCCTCACGGCCGGCATGCACGACCGTGGTCCTGCCGAGAGACGTGAGCAGCCGCCAGAAGGGATCGAGCTCCCTCACCGCGAGCGTGTCGATCACGGCAAGCAGGCCGGGCGCGGCCACCTGGATCAGGCAGAGCTGGCTGCGGTAGGTGTGCTCCGAAACGAATTCCGTGTCGAAGGCGACGTGGTCGTGCGCTGCCAGCCGCTCGACGAGCCTCGCAAGCTGCGAGTCGGTGGTGACGTGGTCGTAGGTGTCGGGCTGGGTGCGTGCGGAAGTCACGCGTCGGTCACGGGAGTCAGGAGTCAGCGAAGGAACAAAAACGACATGATCGCGAATACGGGAAGCAGTACGCCGACACTATAGAGCATATAGCCGAAAAAGCTCGGCATCGTCACACCCGCCTGCTCGGCGATCGCCTTGACCATGAA
>JBJTSM010000731.1:0-3327 GCA_046076685.1 Planctomycetia bacterium
CCGAGCCCCGAGAGCAGCGTGTTGGCTTCGATGATGCGTTCCACCGCCGGGGTCACCTGTCGGTCGCGGGCCGCTTCTACCGCCGCCTCGCCGTCGGCGAGCACCGTGTCGCGGCAGGCGCGCGCGAGGGCGAGGGCTCCCTGCGTGGTCGCGCCCCCGCGCATATTCGGGCTCCCGGCGGCCGCCGCCGACCGCGCCTCGTACCAGGTCGACAGGGCGTCGCCCATGCCCGCCACGAGGTAGCGGACCGGGGCCCGCACGATCACGCCGCTGTCGACGAGCACGAGGTAGGGGTTGCGGCCGTGGATCCGGTACGACTCGACGATGCCGGCGGCGGTGTAGACCACGCTCAACGCGCTCGTGGGCGCGTCGGTGGAGGCGACGGTGGGGCACGATACGAACGGCAGGCCGACCGTCGCGGCCGCGGCGCGGGAGGCGTCGAGGCATTTTCCTCCCCCCGCGCCGACGATCGACGTCGCGCCCAGGCTCCGCGCCTCGGCGGCGATCGCGTCGATTTCGACGGCGGTGCATTCGCCCCCGAAGACGCGCACGCGGTGGTGCCAGCCGGCCGCGGACAGCGCCGCGGCCCACGCCGGGGCGAGTGCCGCCACGGCCGACCGGCCGGCGGCCACGAGCACGGGGCCCGCGAGGCCGATGCCGGCCATCTCGACGGCGAGCCTCTCGGTGACCCCTTCGCCCTGGACGTATCGCAATGGTGAACAGAAGACGTGCCGCATGGTGCTCCCGAGTCTATCGGAAAGCGTCTCGAATCCGACCCGCCACAAGCGGCACGACCAGAAAAGGCGCGACAGGGCCGACCGCTGCCGCGGCTGATTGGTTAGGCGAATGCCAGGTTTTCGGCGGGGCGTGACCTATGGTTGATCCGCACCATCTCCGGGCGGATCGGTCCGGGAGCCCTGCGCGGCCGTTCGGGCCTGATGGAGGTCCGTGCGATCGGCGGCCCCCATATCGTGGCCGAGCCGGGACTGCAGATTGTCAAGCTTGATCCCAGGCCGTGGGCGATCTGCTCGACCGTTCGCCGACGCTGGCCGCCGAGCCGCTGGATGCCTGGAAGCGAGGGTATGATCCGGGGACTGCGTTCGCAGGCCATGGCTGACGCCACCCCCTCTCCGATCATGCCCGCGATGCCCGCCGATATTCAGACCAAGAACAGCCTCGGCGGTGAAGCGGTCGTGCCCTGGCGAGCCTTCGCGATCGTCGCCGCGCTGGTGGCGATCGAAGCGAGCCTTGCCGGCTGGATCTATGGCCGCTGGCTGCTGGCCACTCCGGGAAAACGCCCGGTGGCGATCGCGCTTGTGGGCTTGCTCGTGGGGCTGTGGGCCCATGTCGAGCGGCACCGCGACTCCTACCGGTCGGCCCGGGTCCGCTGGCCGTTGTTCGTGGCACAATCGCTCGCTTTTGCCGGCATCCTCGCCGTGGTGGGCGGTGTGTCCACCGGCACGCCCGATATCGCAGGGCCGGGGTGGCAACGAGTGATCATGCTCGGCCTGCCCGTGGCGGCATGGCTCGTGTGTTCGCTGGCGGCGATCGCCCCCGACCGCGTCCGCGCGCAGTCGTTGATCGGTGCGGCCGCTTTCTGCGCGGCCGTGGCCGTCGGCGCCTGGAGTATGGGCGATCTGACGCAGGCCTTTTGGACCTACACCGGCGACACGACCGTGACGCTCGTGGAATTCCTGCTCTCGCCGTTCGCCGGCGGGAACGTGGTGAGGCCCGAACCGTTCGTCGTCGGCACGGACGCCTTTCGCGTGCGCATCGCCCCGTCGTGCTCCGGGTTTCACGGCATCGGGCTGATGACGGTGCTGCTGGCCGGTTCGCTCTGGTGGTTTCGCGGGCTCTATCGATTTCCGCAGGCACTGCTGCTGCTTCCCCTCGGCCTCGTGCTCGTCTGGCTGGCCAACGTGGTGCGGATCACGGCGCTCATCCTGGTCGGGATCTGGATCTCTCCGGAGATCGCCGTGGATGGCTTTCATTCAACGGCGGGATGGCTCGCGTTTCTCACCGTCGGTCTCGGAATCCTCTGGACGACGTCACGGATGCCGTACTTCGCGAGGGCCCAATCGGCAGTCACCGACCTGCCCGAGACGTTCGTGCCTGCAGCGGAAGCCCTGCCCTCGGTCGTGGCCGGCGGGGAACGTGCCGTAAACACGCCGACCACCGCCTGCCTGTTGCCCTTTCTCACGCTCACCGGCGTGACCATGCTCACACGGGCCTTCACGAGCGGCTTCGATCTGCTCTATCCGGTCCGCGTGGTCTGCGTGGCGGCGGTACTCTGGTGGCTGCGCGGCTCCTATGCCTGGCGGCAATGCCGCGTCTCGGCCGCGGCGGTGGGGATCGGCGTGGCGGCGTTCGCCGTGTGGATGGCCATGACGCCGATCGGGGGGATCGTGGCGGCGGTCGTTTTCGGTGCGGAGCCCGTGACACAGGATGCCCTGCAGGCGTCGCCGTCGATCGATCCCGGCCAGTTGGGCCAGCCCTGGGCGTTCCTCTGGCTCCTCTTTCGCGTGCTGGGATCGGTGGTCACCGTGCCGATCGCCGAGGAGCTGTTCTTCCGCGGGTTCGTGATCCGTCGCTGTCTCGCGGAAGATGCCGACAGCGTCGCGGACGGGACCTTCTCCTGGTTCTCCTTCGTGGTTTCGTCCCTGGCGTTCGGGCTGCTGCATGGCGACGCCTGGCTGGCGGGGATCGTGGCGGGGATGCTCTTTGCCCTCGCGCTCTACCGGCGGGGCCGGCTCGACGACGCCGTTGTCGCCCATGCGACGACGAACGCCCTGCTGAGCGGCACGGTGATCGCGACCGGGGCGTGGTCCCAGTGGGGGTGAACGAGGCTGGCGGATGAGCCTCGTGAGAGGGATGATGGAGAGATAGCCAGTATGTCTGCAAAGGATCTTCAAGTGCCCCTCGAACCCAGCCGTCGCTCGCCGTATCTCTTCAAAGGCCTCGTCGTCGTGGCCCTCATCGCCGCCGCCATCGCCGCGGTCGCGATTCCCGTGGCCTACCGGGCCCGGCGTGCCCGATGGGTGGCGCAGCTCGGCTCGGCGGCCCGGGAGCGGCTCGCCGCCGGCGAGACGGCGGAAGCCATACGACTCTACGGGCTCTATCTGCAGAAGTCGCCGGACGACGCCGCCGCGCATGCCGACTATGCCACGCTTCTGTGGAAGCAGGCCGAGCTGCCCGGCAGCGGCCGACGGCTACGTGAGGGGGCGCTCGCTGCGATCAACGACGCCGTTCGCAAAAACCCGGATTCGCTGCCACTGCGGCGGATGCTCGCGCTGAGCCTGCTCGAGCTCGGACAATTCGGCACCGCCC
>JBJTSM010000732.1:0-2864 GCA_046076685.1 Planctomycetia bacterium
AGTAGCTGGCGATGCCGCGGTCGGCGAGGCCGCCGGCGATCCGCTTTTGCCGGGCGAGGCTCTCGACCTTGCCGGAGTTGCCCGAGAAGAAGGGCTCGGCCGGATCGGCCGGCAGGTGCCCCGCCGAGTCGTAGGGCGTCGGCGCCCAATACTCGGCCAGATTCGCCACGTTGGGCTTCGTGGCCGTGGGGTGATGAAACCGCACGCTCTCGGCCTCGGCGTAGCCGGCATGATAGGGAATCATCACGGCGGCGGAGCGAGGGTGGACGCTGAACCAGGTCCTCCACGACGCGACCGTCTCGCCACCCACCACCGCCTCGGCGATCGCCGTCTGCCCCCAGAGCGGATGATCGGCTGGCACGTCCCACGCGGATGGGAGTCGAAGGAAGTCACCGTTGGCGAGCGTGAACGGCAGCGCCGGCAACGGGTGCCGTTCGCCGCGGCCGGACTCAAGCGTCAGCCGCACTTCGCCGGTCTGCTCCGCCCCGCTGCGATTGTGAAGGTCGATCTCGAAATCCTGCCGTTCCCCCGGCCGCAGCCAGGCCTTGCGGGCCCGCACGTCGCGGATCACGACGCGCGGCTCGGGCCATGCCGCGACGGCGAGCGTGTCGATCTGGAGACGCCGGAGCGACGCGAACGGTGTGGAATGGCCGCGGCTGCCCCCGACGCTGCCGCCGCCGGCACGGCTGTCGGCGGCGATCGAGACCGTCACGACGACGCGGGCGGGCGTGATGGCGTTTCTCTCCGTCACGAACAGCCGCGGCGGCATGAACGGCGGATGATGGTCGAAATCGACGGTGAATTCCTGCCAGGCATCCTCGGCCTCGAAGTCGGCCGGGTAGATCGTTCGCGTGGCCACGGCAGCGCCGGGCGTCTTTCCGTCGGGAGCGAGGCCATGGACGGCGAGCGTGATGCCGGTGCCGAGCGACCGGGGCAATGCCTGCATCTTGAGCCGTGCCGTGAACCGGTACAGGCCGTGGGGCAGGGGGCCGATCACGGGGCTGGCGACGACCTGAAGCGGGCCCTTCTCGGTGCTGCGGGCCTTGTATTTGAGTTCGACCGCCTTGCCGTCGCTGGCGGCCTCGTCGTCGATGAGTTCGATGTCGCGGTTCGCCCGGTCCACGACGAGCAAGGGAGCCGCGAACGACGCCGGAACCGTCGTCGCGGCGACGGGCTCCGCGGCGAACACGACGCGCGCGGCCGCGATCAGCCACATGGCCGAGAGGAGCACCGCACGATGGATGAGGAGTGGGGGAGAACGCATGGGCCGTAGGACAAATGACCGTCTCACCGCAACGGTTACGGAACACGATGCAAACGAGGAGGACGCCACAGATACCCGACGGCCTTCAAGGTATCAGCCGGCGACGCCGGCCGGCATCACACTTCGACAAATCGAACAACGGATGGCCGCGATGCTATCCCGCAGACCACCGGCACGCATTGTACTTTCGTACGGGTTTTGCCGTTGCGCCCGCTGTGGCACTCACTTGCTGGGAAGCCTGAGCCGCGAGCCGAGGGTAGCGCCGTCCGAGCGTGGCGAAGGCCTCGTGCAGGTCCACGACAGGCACGGTACGATAAGAAGGATTCGCCGCCTGTCGCCGCACGAACCCCCGCATGACACCCAGCCGTTTTCGCACCGACGATCTCCGCATCGACGAGATCAAGGAACTCTCTCCGCCCGCCCACCTGCTCCGCGAGTTTCCCTGCACCGAGTCCATCGGCGAGATCGTGTCGGGCACGCGGACTCGGCTCCACGCCATCTTGCGGGGAGAGGACGACCGGCTCGTCGTCGTGATCGGCCCCTGCTCGATCCACGATCCCGACGCGGCCGTCGACTACGCCCGCCGACTCCGTGCCGAGCGTGAGCGGCTCGGGGCCGACCTCGAGATCGTGATGCGGGTCTACTTCGAGAAGCCGCGGACGACCGTCGGTTGGAAGGGGCTCATCAACGATCCCCGCCTCGACGGCACGTTCCGGATCAACGAGGGGCTCCGGGTCGCCCGCGAGCTGCTCGTGGAGATCAACGGGCTCGGGCTGCCCGCCGGCTGCGAGTTTCTCGCCATGATCACGCCCCCATACCTCGCCGACCTCGTCAGCTGGGGCGCCATCGGAGCCCGCACGACGGAGAGCCAGGTGCACCGCGAACTGGCCTCGGGCCTCTCCTGCCCCGTCGGCTTCAAGAACGGCACCGATGGCAACGTGCGGGTGGCGGCGGAGGCGATCCTCGCGGCCCGCCAGCCGCACCATTTCCTGTCGGTCACGAAGGGGGGCCACACCGCGATCGTGGCCACGCGGGGCAACGACGACTGCCACATCATCCTCCGCGGCGGCAAGACTCCCAACTACGACGCGGCGAGCGTCGCCGCCGCTTGCGACGAGCTCGTCCGCCACGGGCTCGCGTCGCGGCTCATGATCGACGCCTCGCACGGCAACTCCTGCAAGCAGTGCGAGAGGCAGATCGACGTGGCCGACGCCGTTGCCGGCCAGGTCGAGGCGGGCGACGGCCGGATCGTGGGCGTGATGGTGGAGAGCAACCTCGTGGGCGGCCGCCAGGAACTCGCGCCGGGCCGCGACCTCGCCCGCGGCCAGTCGATCACCGACGCCTGTCTCGGCTGGGAAGAGAGCGTGCGGCTCCTCGACCGGCTGGCGGAAGCGGTCCGCCGACGGCGGACGGCACGACACCTCAATACCGCGACATGATCGCCGTGCGGAGCGCCTCGAGCCGTTCGGGCGGACCCGTGAACAGGTCCGGGGGCACCTGCCGATTGTCGATGATCTCCGAGTAGATGTCCGCCTGCTCGTAGCGGTTGAGGCCGAGGCCGGCGAGGTATTGCAGCCGCAGGTTGCGATCCCGGTTGATC
>JBJTSM010000733.1:0-2114 GCA_046076685.1 Planctomycetia bacterium
CGTCTTGAGGAAGGCCCGGATCCGGTCGGTGATCTCGCTCGCCTTGGCCCCCACGTCGAACGTGCGGCAGAACTCCTCCACGAAATCGACGTGGCGGTCGGCCGACTCGTCCCACACGGCGATGTTGCCGCTCGTCTGGTAGGCCACGTGCACCTCGTGCCCCTGCTCGCAGAGGCGGATGAACGTGCCGCCCATGCTGATCACGTCGTCGTCGGGGTGGGGGCTGAAGATCACCACCCGCTTCGGGAAGTCGTCCGGCTGCGTCGTGGCCGCCCCGGCGGCGCGGGCCTTCCGCGGCCGGCCCGGCTTGCCGCCCGGCCAGCCGGTGATGGTGTCCTGCATCGTGCGGAAGACCTCGATGTTGAGGTCGTAGGCCCGGCCCCGCTTGCTCAGCAGATCCTGCAGGCCGTGCTCGTTGTAATCCTCGTCGGTGAGCTTGAGGATCGGCTTTTCGAGCTGCAGGGCCAGCCAGATGACCGCCTTCCGGGTGAGCGAGTCGATCCACTCGAGCCCCATCGAGTCGAGCGGGCCCACGAGCCACGGCGCGTCGAACCGGGTGAGCCGGGCCGCGGCTGAGCGATCGAGCACGAACCGGGCGTCGGCGTGCTGCTGCAGGGCGCTGGCCGAGACGTGGCTGCATGGCGGCTCCTCGACCGCCTTGCGGACGATCGGGGCCTTGTGTTCGCCGAAGGCCAGGAGCACGACCCGGCGGGCGTCGAGGATCGACCCGACGCCCATCGTGATCGCCTGCCGGGGCACGTTCCATTCGCCGAAGAAGTCGCTGGCCGCGTCGGAGCGGGTCACGCTGTCGAGCGTGATGAGACGGGTGCGGCTCTCGATCGCGCTGCCCGGCTCGTTGAAGCCGATGTGGCCGGTCCGCCCGATGCCGAGCAGCTGCAGGTCGATGCCTCCCGCGTCGCGGATCATCTCCTCGTAGCGGCCGCAGGCCTCGAGGATCTTTTCACGCGGCAGCGTGCCGTCGGGAATGTGGATCGCGTCGGCCGGGATGTCGAGGTGGTCGAAGAGGTGCTCCCGCATGAAGCGGTGGTAGCTCTGCAGCGCGTCCGGCTGCATCGGCCAGTATTCGTCGAGGTTGAAGGTGACGACCGTCTTGAACGACACGCCCTCCTCGCGGTGCAGGCGGATCAGTTCGTCGTAGACCGCCACGGGCGTGCTGCCGGTGGCGAGGCCGAGCACCGTCTTCTGGCCGGCGGCCGCGCGGGAGTGCACGAGGTCGGCGATCTCGCGGGCCACCGCCCTGCTGGCGTCCCCCGGCTGGTCGTAGACGCTGACCGGCAGCCGCTCGACGGCGTGGACGTGGGGCAGCGGGCCGCGGTAGATCGGCGACGTTGGCACGGCGGGGCGGCTGGCGGGCATGGCATCTCCTCGGTGCAGAATCGGTGCGAAATGCTTGGGGGCGGCGTCGGGTACCGATCATACCGCGAAGCGTCCGTCGCGCCAGCGGGCCTCATCGGCCCGGCGATTGTTGGCAAACTGTCATTACAGTATGCTCGGCCGAGGCCGGGTCCGCCCGGCACGCCTCAACGCTTGATCTTTGAATCTGCCCCGCACCCTCCCGGAAAAGCGATAACGATGCCGCAGCCAGCCGAACAGTCGGTCCGTGAACCCGCCCGCACTTCCGGCCACGGCGGCGGCTCCCCCGTGATCACGCGGATCGAGACCGTGCTCGTCGACGTGCCGCTCGGCCAGCGGACGATCACCGACTCGCAGTCGAGCGTCGATTCCGTCGAGTTCGTGCAGGTGCGGATCGACACCGACGCGGGCGTGACCGGCTACGGCTTCAACTGGAACTACTCCAAGGGGCTGAAGTCGGCCAAGGTGATGATCGACGAGTGCTACGCGCCCGCGGTCATGGGGAAGCCCGCGCTCGAGCGGCACGCCCTCATGAAGGCGATGCACTCGACGACCCACTTCATCGGCCGGGTGGGCGTGGCCCGCGTCGGCCTCGCGGCGATGAACCTCGCCCTCTGGGACATCCAGCTCAAGCTGGAGGGGCAGCCGCTCTGGCGGCACCTCGGGCCCTGCCGGGCGAAGGTCAAGGCCTACAACACCGACGGCGGCTGGCTCACCTGGAGCACCGAGGAACTCGTCTC
>JBJTSM010000734.1:0-2383 GCA_046076685.1 Planctomycetia bacterium
TCGATGAGCAGAAGCTCCACGCCCGCCACGCAGGCGAAGATGCCAGCCGCCAGAAAAACGCTCTTCCACATGGCTGCCTTCCCGCGCGATCGGCGGGAACCGACTCCTCCGGGCCCGCATGCACGCGCATGCCGTGGGGACAGGGAGATGCACTGGGGGTATCGGCCGATTCCCTGCCGGCCCTGCACGGGGCGGCCGGCACGTTCGACCGTGACGGTCGTGGCGGTCGTGCCGCCCGCTCAGCCGGTGGCGTCGGCCGCTCCGGGCGCCGCGAGCGGCGGCGGCGTGCGGCGTTCCGCGTCGGTGCCCGGCACGAGCTGCGGTGCTCCCAACGACGCCTCGATGATCGTCCGCAGCTCCTCGCCGTCGATCACCTCGCACTCGATCAGTCGCTGCGTGATCGCCTCGAGGGCGGTCCGCCGCGATTCCATGATCCGCCGCACCCGCTCCATGGCGGTGTCGATGATGCGGCGGACCTCCTCGTCGATCTCCCGCGCGGTCTGTTCGCTGTGGCTGCGGGCGGGCGCGAGGTCGGCGCCGCCGCCGGCGAGGAACGGCGACCGCTGGCTCTCCCGGTAGGCCACCCGGCCCAGACGGCTCATGCCGTAGTCCATCACCATCGAGCGGGCGATCTCGCTGGCCCGCTCGAGATCGTTCTGGGCGCCGGTCGAGACGTCTGCGTAGACCATCTCCTCGGCAATGGTGCCGGCCAGGAGCACCTCGATCCGGCTCTCGAGCTCCGACTGCGTCAGCAGGTAGCGGTCGTCCTCGGGCCGCTGCATCGTGTAGCCGAGCGCCGCCAGGCCGCGCGGGATGATCGACACCTTGTGCACCGGATCGGTGTTGGGCAGCGAGAAGGCGACGAGCGCATGGGCCGCCTCGTGGTAGGCCACCCGCTTCTTCTCGTCCTCGTGGATGACCCGCTTCTTCTTTTCCAGGCCCGCCGTCACCCGCTCGACCCCTTCGTTGAACTCCTGCATGCCGACGGACGACTTGTTGTTGCGGGCCGCGAGCAACGCCGCCTCGTTGACGAGGTTGGCCAGGTCGGCGCCGACGAAGCCCGACGTGATGCGGGCGATCTGTTCGAGATTGACAGCCGGATCGAGCTTCACGTTGGCGACGTGCACCCGCAGGATCGCCTCGCGGCCGCGGACGTCGGGGCGGTCGACGAGCACGTGCCGGTCGAACCGGCCGGGGCGGAGCAGCGCCGGATCGAGCGTCTCGGGCCGGTTGGTCGCCGCCAGCACGATCACGCCGGAGTTGCTGCCGAAGCCGTCCATCTCGACGAGCAGGGCGTTGAGCGTCTGCTCCCGCTCGTCGTGGCCGCCCACCACGCTCGAGCCGCGGGTCTTGCCGAGCGCGTCGAGCTCGTCAATGAAGATGATGCAGGGGGCCTTCGCCGCCGCCTGCTGGAACATGTCGCGCACCCGCGCGGCGCCGACGCCCACGAACATCTCGACGAAGTCGCTGCCGGAGAGGCCGAAGAAGGGCACGCCCGCCTCGCCGGCGATCGCCTTGGCCAGCAGCGTCTTGCCGGTGCCCGGCGGGCCGACCAGCAGCACGCCCTTGGGGATGTGGCCGCCGAGCACCTGGTATTTCTCCGGGCTGCGCAGGAACTCCACCACCTCGCGCAGCTCCTCGACCGCCTCGTCGATGCCCGCGATGTCGTCGAAGGTGATGCCGAGATCCTCCTGGGCGTACATCTTGCCGCGGCTGCGGCCGAAGGCCATCGGGCTGCCCGCGCCCCCGATCCGTCGCATCATCATGAAGAAGACGAGGCCAAACAGACCCGTCAGGAAGAGCATCGGCAGCCAGTTCCGCCAGGGGCTCGGCGCCTCCTCGTAGCGGAAGGGGATGCCGTGCAGGGAAAGCTGGCGCATGAGCTGGCTTTCGGAGTTTTCACTGGGCAGCTTGGCGGTGTGGAACCGCCGGAGCGTGCCCGTAGCCTCGGTGCCGGGCCGCTTGGCCGCCGGCCCGCCGCCGTCCAGTTCGCGGACCGTGCCGGACACCTGGAACGCGCCGATCACGACGTCGCGGAGGTCGCCGTAGCGGACCGTCTGCCGGCCGTCGGTGCCTGGCTGATTCACCTCGACCCACTGGATTTCCTCGTCGCCGCCGCGGTCGGCGCCGGCCGGCTTGGCCGGACCCTTCCTGCCCGCCCCCTCACCCGACGCGCGGATGAGTTTCTCGAGGTCGCTGTAGGAGAGTTCGATCTCGGGTGTGGCCCCGATCAGGCTCATGGCAAACAGCCCGGCGACGCCCGCCGCGATCAGCGACCAGAGCAGATTCGATCCCCCCATGGTCGGGCGGCGGTCCGCCGGTCGCTTGCCACTCTCGCGTTTCTTGGACATGTCGGGGGAAATCCCTTTCAAGCAGGCTGTCG
>JBJTSM010000735.1:0-3181 GCA_046076685.1 Planctomycetia bacterium
CAGGAAGTGGCTCGGCGCGTAGCACTGGTAGTAGTTCGGGCAGCAGAACCGGCGGTCGAGCATGAAGAGCTCGTGGAGCAGCGTCGTGCCGCTCCGCCAGTGGCCGATGATGAAGAGCGGCGGCGGAGTTTCCGGCGGGGAGCGGAGCCGGCGGCCGTGGACGGCCTCGCAGATCCCTGTCGCCGCCGAGTTGAAGACCGCGGACCCCGTGATCGTCGCCACCAATCCCCAACGGCTCGGGCTCACACGCCAGCGGTGTTCGTTCGCCAGTGGCAGCCACACGCCCAGCGGCATGCCGTGCCAGAACCGCGGCGCCCACCAGGGCCAGGGGCGGATCTTGCCCTCGCGGTGCGGAGCCGGTCCGGTGGCCGTCTGGGGCGGTCCGGATCCGTCCGGTCGCGTGGCGGGGGGTGAATCGCTCACTGGAGGCTCGGGATTCCGGGGCATAGGGGCACGGCGACGAAACGGCCGCGTGCTATGGTAGTGGTCGGTTCCGACTTTCCGCGATACCAAGTGGGCCCCCCCACATCCCCACAACGCCCGCCATGAAGCTGTTTCGCCATCGGGAAGACATCCTGCCGGTGCTCTGCATCGTGTCGCTCAGCCTGCTCGACCTCCTGGTCTTCTGCACGGCCCGGGGCATCTGGCCGCTGGCCGTCTGGCTGGCGGTCGTGATCGGCCCCAAGGCCTGCATCTGCTCCTGGAACCATCACCATCAGCACCTGTTCACGTTTTACCAGCCGCTCCTGAACCGGCTCCTGGAGCTCTGCTACGCCTTTCACACCGGGATCACGACGAATGCCTGGGTGCTGCACCACGTGCTCGGGCACCATGTGAACTATCTCGACCAGTCGAAGGACGAGTCGGCCTGGAAGCGGCGGGACGGCTCGACGATGGGGGAACTCGAGTACACGCTCTGCATCGCCATGACCGGCTATCTGCGGGCGTTTCAGGTGGCCCGGAGATACCCGCGGTATCAGACGGGATTTTTCGGCATGGGGCTGGTCGTCGTGCTGCTGCTCGCGGCGGCCTTCGCCTGGAGGCCGCTCAACGCCCTGTTCGTGTTCGCGGTTCCGATGCTGGCCGGGTATCTCATCACCTGCTGGCACACCTACTGCCACCATGCCGGCCTCGACACCCAGAACCCCTACGAGGCCTCCCACAACATCATGCACCGGTCCTACAACATCCTCACGGGCAACCTCGGCTACCACACGGCCCACCACGTGAAGCCGAAGCTCCACTGGTCGAAGCTGCCCGAGTTCCATGCCACGATCGCCGACAGGATCCCCCCGCACCTCTATATCGAGCCCTTCTTTCCGATGAATCTGCTGCCCGCCGGCGCCGGCCGGGGGCCGCGGCAGGGGGCCCGGACGTGCGGCCCCCTGGTCGCCCCCCTCCCCCACTCACCCCCCTGATTTCGGGCCTGTCGGCGACCGGTGTTGTCGGTGGCTGGGCAACATGGTAGATATAAAGATCAGTACGACTGACCTCGTCAGCACTCCAGTCCGTTCGGGAGCTTGGGTTTGTGCATCAGGCGATGGTCGACGAGTCGAAATGAGTCGATTTGAGCTCCCGATTCTCTGAGGTTCTTTCTATGTCCCGGAAGATTTACGTGGGGAACCTGCCCTGGTCGACCACGTCCGCCGATCTTGAGGCGATGTTTTCTCCCCACGGTGCTGTTCGTGCCGCCGAAGTGATTTCCGATCGTGAGACCGGACGTTCGCGCGGGTTTGGTTTTGTCGAGATGGAGACCGACGAGGGTCTGCAGGCGGCCATCTCGGCCCTGAACGGCCACGAGGTCAATGGTCGTCCCCTGACCGTCAACGAGGCCCGTGAGCGGACTCCCCGTGCCGGCGGTGGCGGCGGTGGTGGTCGCGGCGGCTACGGCGGTGGCGGCGGCGGCGGCGGTCGTGGTGGCTACGGCGGCGGCCGTGGTGGCTACGGCGGCGGCGGCGATCGCTATTAATCGCCTCGCTTGATTCGTTGGAGTACAACCATCACGGGAGCCGGCGTCGCTCAGATCCGGCTCCCGTGATCTTCTCCTCTCCCTGATCTTTTTTCGAAGCGCCAGTCACAGATATCAACAGCGAAACCTGAAGGAAGCCGATGAGTCCCCCCCCAGCCAGAGGCAAGTTCGCGAAGACCGCCCGCAAGAAGGCCAAGCCGCGCGCCAAGGTCAAGCGTCGCGATCCGATCTTCATCGACGGCGCCCGCCCGCGGCCGATGTTCGTCGACTACAAAGACCTCGAGCTGCTCGGCAAACTCGTGAACCGGCAGGGCAAGATCCTCAGCCGGCGCAAGAGCGGCTGCACCGCCGCGAGCCAGCACGCCGTGACCAGCGCCATCAAGCGGGCCCGGTTCATGGCGCTCCTGCCCTACGTCGGCGAGTGACGCCGCGGCCTTCATGCCAGCCCTGACGACCCGGCGCCGAGTCGAGTTTCGCGACACGGATGCCGCAGGCATCGTCCATTTCTCGGCCTTCTTCTTCTGGATGGAGTCGGCCGAGCACGAGCTCTTGCGGGCGGCCGGCCTGCACGTGTTCGACCCGCTGCCAGACGGCGGCACGGCCAGCTGGCCGCGCGTGTCGGCCGCCTGCGACTACAAATCGGCGGTGCGGTTTGGCGAAGAGGTTGAGATCCGTGCCTGGGTGGCCGACCTGGGCCGGTCGAGCGTCACGTTTGCGTTTCGCTTCGAGCATGCCGGCACGCTCGTCGCCGAGGGGAAGATCGTGGCCGTGAGGTGCCTGATGCATCCGGGCCGCAAGCCGGAGCCGGTGGCCATCCCGGAGGCGATCGTGCACACGCTCGCGGCGTTTCGCGACGGCTGATCGTCCACCGCACGTTCCAGCGCGACGCCGCAGGCCCGGAGGCACGAGGAACAGAGCATGCTCGAGGTCGAAGGTCTCACGAAACACTTTCCTGCGCCGGGAGGCCTGCTCCGCGTGCTCGACGGCGTGTCGCTCCGGCTCGAGCCGGGTGCGCGGCTGGCGGTGATGGGGCCGAGCGGTTCCGGCAAGAGCACGCTGCTCTCGATCCTCGGCACGCTTGACGAGCCCACGGCCGGTAGCGTGCGGCTCGATGGCGTCGATCCCTTTGCGCTTCCGTCGGGCGCGCGACCGGCGTTTCGCAACCGCGAGATCGGGTTTGTGTTTCAGGAGCATCATCTGCTCGGTGGCTGC
>JBJTSM010000736.1:0-5022 GCA_046076685.1 Planctomycetia bacterium
ACGGATCCCTTCACCCGCTTGAAGAGACGCTTCTTGGCTCGGAGACGGGGGACGACGTTTTTCGTGCGCATGGTTGATAGTCGCTTTCTGGAACGAACACTCTCGCGTTTTTTCGTGGATTTTCAAGGGCCCCGGCCGAAGCTGCCGCTCCGGCGGCAAACCAGCCCGCCACCGGGGCTGCTCGCCGAGCCACCGGCCGAAGCCGTGCACTGGGGCCCATCAACTGGGACTTAGTAGCTGTAGCCGCCGAGCATTTCGACGATCTTGGCCGTCTCGGGAACGGCGAGCACGCCCGTTCCACGGAGGTTGCGTTTCCGCTTGCTCGTGAGCCGCACCTGCAGGTGGCTCGTGCCGGCGCGGCGGTGCTTGACCTTGCCCCGGGCGGTGACACGAAAACGCTTCTTGACGCCCTTGTGGGTCTTCTGCTTCGGCATGGCCTGATCCTTGCTAGCTACGAGTTGCTACGTGTGGTGACGGATGCGTACGGGTGGAATGACGTGGAAAACGGTTGGATACGGCGTGCGGCGGGCTCTTCTCTGGCGGCCTTCGCTCCGGGCTATTTGGGCGACAGCGTGCAGACCAGCCGACGGCCCATCTGTTGCGGTGGTGCGTCGATTTTGCCCACGGGATCGAGCTGCTCGATGATGTTCCGCATCACCCGCTGGCCTTCGTCGATGTGGGCCAGTTCGCGGCCCCGGAAGACCACCGACACGATCACCTTGTCCTTGTGCTGCAAAAATCCCTTCGCTTGATTCACCTTGAATTCGATGTCGTGATCGCCGGTCTTCGGACGCAGGCGGATTTCCTTGATTTTCGTCTGGTGGACGTGGGTGCGATGAAGTTTCTTCTTCTGCTGATACTTGAACTTGCCGAAGTCCATGATCCGGCAGACGGGCGGCTTCTCGTTCGGCGCGACCTCGACGAGGTCCAGGCCTGCCTCACGGGCGCGGCTCAGGGCCTCTTCCGTCGGGATGATCCCGAGTTGCTCGCCATCGCCGGCGATCACCCGGATCGGCGTGATCCGGATCTGTTCGTTGATACGATGCTGCTTCTCGATGGCTCACGCCTCCCGGACTCGGATGCGGAGTGACCTCCGCGGACCGGGAAGGGGGCGAACATACGCGCCCGACAAACGGCGCGGAATGTGTCGACGACACTCCTCCTCGGTTTTCCCGGCGTCCAGCGGCGAACAAACCCGTTCGCCCGGCTCGGTCCGGGAAAGTCCTCTACTATCCCAAGGACCGGGGGGCAGCGTCAACAGGCCCGCGGAAATCCGGCTGGAACGGGCACGCCGGCCGTTATTGCCGGACGGTCCCCGGGGCGGCGGCCGTCCGGCTCCCCGGCAGCCTCAGGCTCTCGATCAGCGGCCGATCGGCGTCGGCAAACCGCTCCTGCATCGATGCTTCGAACAGGAAGGCCACGTTGGTCCGGCTCCCGTCCTCGGCCGCCAGAACGTAGTGAATCCTGCGAAACGGCAGCCGCCCGGCCGTACCGGACGACACCACCCGCACGACCCGCAGCCCGTCCGGCCGGTCGGTCTCTTCGGCCGCTTCGATCCGGTCGATCTGCCCTGCCACCGTCCGCTCGATGTCGGCCTGCACATCGCCGCGGCTGGGCAGCGTGGAGGAGGCCGCCTGCGGCAGGCTCGTGATCGAACACTGGCCGACGAGCGCCCCCCGGTCGACCAGCCGCAGCACCAGGCCATTGGCTCCGTTCTCCACCCGTCGCCAGCGGATGTCGTGGACGAGGTCGAACCGTCCTTGCGGGTCGCGATACCAGATCTGCCCCGGACCGCCGGCGCCGCGTCGACGCGGGAAGGGGGGAGGCTCCTGCTCGACGAGGGCGGGTTCGTCAACGGCGGGTTCAGCGGCGGGCCGCCCGTCCAGGGGCTCCCGCTCGACGAGCACCCGCGCCTCCACCTCGAAGCCCGGGGCGACATGGCTCGCCTGCCGTCGCTCGAGGATCACGACGGCCACCCGACTCACCGGACCGCGCAGGCCGAACCGTGCGGCTTCGTCGTCGGCCGATGCGTCGTCTCCGGCGACATTCGCCGCGGGCACCGTAAAGCTGCCTTGGACGGTCACGTGCGTAGGCACTCCGTCGACCGCGCCGTCGATCATGCCGGAGATGCCCACGTGGGCCAGCCCTTCGGCCACGCGTTCGATCCGCGCCTCGAGCCCGCCTGACTCGATCGTATCGATGGCCAGCAGGCCGGCGGTCAGATCGCCGGCAATCTGCCACGCATCTCCCACTGCCACCGCGGCGTCGGCTTGCCGCGGCAGGAGTTCATCGAGCAGCAACACATCGAAGGGGATTTCAAGCAGATCCGACTCTTCGCCCGAGAGAAAGCCGTCGGCCAGATACGGCAGCGGCGTGGTGCCGCATTTGGCAACCAGCAGATCGCGGGCATCCTCGGCGAGAGCCGTCCCGGTCTTGGCCTCACCGATCCGCATCGAGGCCGCCGCCTGCCGGTAGGATCGCCGGGCCGCCGGCGTGGCTGCATTGGCCGATCCGGCGGCCGCAGCCCCCTGGACCATGGCGGGCCATTCATCGAAATCGAACGTGGCCTCCACCTCGACCCGTTCGCGGCGCGGTGCTTCATCCCCGCCGACGGGCATCACCAGTTCCCCGCTGACGTCGAGCGTGGCGTGGACGCGGGTGCCGCCCGACGCATGCTCGGCCCGCGACGGCTCGCCGGACGCCGGCGGCTCGTCGGCTCCCGCCGGCAGCCCCGCCATCAGCCCGATCACGACGAGCAAACCCGCCACGCCCCGTTGCACGACCGTCCCGTTCATCATCCCCCTCCCGCGATATCCTGGGATCCGAAACACGACTCCGCGAGAGTCTTCGACGGAGCGGAGACGGCCGCCGCCATACCAAGTGTCCAGACGGATCAAACCGCTTCATTTACCGGCCCCTTGCAATCATCCGGGTCCGAAAACGAGAATCGGGCAAGCGACAACCCGAGCCGCAACCCTTTGGCTGCCATCGGGTTGCGACCAAGTGTCCGATGGCCTCATTCGCCGGGTCGTAGGGGGCCTCCAAAAAAATCTCAAGAAATCGGTCCGTTCGGGAACCATTCGCGGACGACGGTCGTATAACTCTCACGTCCCCATGCGGCGGGCAGTTGGTCACGGACGGCCATCGGCACGCCACCAGCCCCCGGGGTTCGCCTTTCATCATCCGGCACGGACAGCCGGCACTTGGAGGTGCTCGATGCGTACGAATTTCGATGCTTCGCCTGTTTCGCTTCACCTGATCCCGGACACGACCGATCTGCCGGTGGCAGACGGCGACGAAGTGCTGTCGATCGAGGATCTGGCCAACCGCTTCAACGTCTCCACCAAGACGATCTCGCGGTGGCGCGACCACGGCCTCGTCGCCCAGCGACACACCGTCGGTGGCCGCAGGCGGGTCGGCTTTCTCGCCAGTGCCGTCGACCGCTTCATCCGTGACAATCCGCTGCGGATCGAACGGGGCAGCCGGTTCAGCCAGCTGTCCCAGGACGAGCACGACCGGATCATCGGCTGGGCCCGCCGCCTGGCGGCCGCCGGCGCCTGCCCCGCCGACGTGCATCGGCGGATCGCCAGCCGGCTCAACCGCAGCGTGGAAACCATCCGCTACACGATCAAGCGGCACGATCAGGAGCATCCGTCGGAGGCGGTCTTCCCGATCGCCGACGGCCGGTTGCGTCCCGAAAGCTGCGAGCGGATCTATCAGCAGTACCAGCACGGGGAGACGGTGGAATCGATCGCCAAGCGCTACCACCGCTCCAAGGCGAGCATCTATCGGGTGATCCTGTCGCAGCGGGCCGACCACATCATGCAGCTGCCCCTGGATTGCATTCCCAATGCGCTCTTCTCCCGGAAGAGCGCGGAGAAGGTGGTCGACCAGCCGTTTCCTGGACTCGACGAGCCCGCCAAGCGGGTGCGGCGGCCATCGGGCCTGCCGGCGTACTTGGCGAGTCTCTACGAGGTGCCGCTCCTGACCCGGGAGCAGGAGGTGTGGCTGTTCCGCAAGTTCAACTACCTCAAGCACAAGGCGGCGGCACTGCGTGACCAGCTCGACCGGGATCGCCCGAATGCCCGGCTGATGGACCAGATCGACCGGTTGTACGGCGAAATCGTCGAGCTCAAGAACCGCATCGTGCGGGCCAACCTGCGACTGGTCGTGTCGATCGCCAAGCGGCGGGTTTCCCCGGGCGACAGCTTCTTCGACCTGGTGAGCGACGGCAACATGTCGCTGATCCGGGCCGTGGAGAAGTTCGACTACGCCCGGGGCAACAAGTTCAGCACCTACGCCTCATGGGCGATCATGAAGAACTATGCCCGCACGATTCCCGACGAGCATCGCCGTCGCGACCGCTTCCGGGCGGCCGACATGGAGTTGCTGCAGGCGGCGACCGATGTGCGGCCCGACGAACACCAGCAGCGGCTGGCCGAGACCGACCGGCTGCAGCAGGTGGGCAAGTTCCTCAACCGGCTCGATTCCCGGGAGCAGACGATCATCATCCGCCGGTATGGGCTCGACCACAAGCACGAGCCGCAGACCCTCAAGGAGGTCGGCTCGGCGCTCGGCGTGACGAAGGAGCGGGTGCGGCAGATCGAGGCCAAGGCGATGGAGAAGCTCCGCGAAGCCGCCGCCGAGGAGGCGGTGCTCCCCGAGCTCGAGTGAACCGATGCGTCGGCTCGCCATCCCCCGGCTCGCGCCGGGGGCTTGTATGGGAACCGGCTCGCATCCGCCATCCCCCGGCTCGCGCCGGGGGCTTTGATGGGAAACACCCCCGCGCGCATACAAGCCCGGAGCGCAAGCGACGGGATGTGGTTGGATCACCCACGGCGCCAAGCACCGGCCGTCACCGCGCCGGTGCGTCGAGCGAGGCCGGACGCACGCCGGATGACTGCGGCTGGGCGTTGGCGGGGCCTGCGGCCTTGCGGCTGCCGGCACGGGGCTGACCGGCATCGGCCTGGAGGCCCGTGGGCAGCGTCGGGGCGGCGGGCATGCCACCCCCCGGCGGGCCGG
>JBJTSM010000737.1:0-8124 GCA_046076685.1 Planctomycetia bacterium
ATCCGATCCCGCCAATCAGTACAAGTCGCCCGGCCCGACCATGATCAACGGCAGCAACAACCTCGGCATCTACGCTTTCCATGCCAACGCGGCTACGTTCCTGTTCGTGGATGGCTCCGTGCGATCGCTCGAGGCGTCGGCCTCGGCCGACGTCGTGGCGGACCTGCTGACCACCAGGGGCGATGAAGCCGCGACGCTCCCCTGACGCGGGAACCCCGTGCATGAATGGGAATCCACCCGATCGATCGTTGTCCTCGGCGGGCGAAGCATCCGCCTCGGCTGCCCAGCCAGGTCGCTCCGTGCCCCCCCCTGCCTCACGTGTTCGCGACGGGGTGACACTGTCGCTGGCCGTGTGGATCGGCTTGTGCGCGACGGTCGGATCGGCGGCGGAAGCGGTCGCCGAGAGACGAAAACCGCCGCGGCCGGAGCGGTCCGACGTCGAGCGGGCCGCGGCCGCGCGGCGGCTGCGGGAAATCTACCGCGGCGACCCCGCCGCCTGGCCGGTGCCCACCGTCGATCCGGGCGTCGCCTGGCGGGAGATCGGGCTCTTGCCCGAGGTGGTGCATCCCGAGGCCAATCCGCCGAGCGCCGCCAAGGCTTCGCTCGGCCGCGCACTCTTCTTCGACACGCGGCTGTCGGCCGGCGGCCAGATGGCCTGTGTCTCCTGCCACGAGCCGAGCCTCGGCTGGGCCGATGGCAGGCCGCTGAGCCGGCCGCACGCCACGGCGCCGGCACGGAACACCCCCACCATCCGGAACGCGGCGTTTCAGCCGGCCCTGTTCTGGGACGGCCGGGCCGCCACGCTCGAAGAGCAGGTGGAGGAGGCTCTCACGAACCCGGTCGAGATGGCCGCCGACCGCGGGCAGGTGGTGCGGATGCTCCAGCGGAGCCCGGGGTATCGAAAACTCTTCGACGCGGCGTTTCCGGGGCGGACGATCTCGTTCACCGAGGTGGTCGAGGCCGTGGCCTGCTTCGAGCGCAAGGTCGTCGGCGGGCGATCGCGGTTCGACGGCTTTCTCCGCGGAACCGGGGAGCTGACCGACGGCGAAGTGCTCGGCCTCGACCTGTTTCGCCGGGAGGCGCGGTGCATGAACTGCCACCACGGGCCGGTCTTCAGCGACGGCCGGTTCCACGACCTCGGCCTGAGCTTCTATGGCCGGAGCAACGAGGACCTCGGGCGGTACGCCGTCACGGCCGCGGCCGAAGATGCGGGCCGCTTCCGCACGCCGACGTTGCGGGACGTCACGCGGAGCAGCCCGCTCATGCACACGGGCATGTTCGAATTGGCGGGCGTGCTCAACATGTACAACGCGGGGATGGTCACGCTCAAGCGACAGCCCTTCCAGCGTGATGATCCGCTGTTTCCGGTGAAGAGCCCGCATCTGAAGCCGCTGGGGCTCAACCGTCAGGACCTGGCGGATCTGGCGGCGTTTCTCGGCACGCTCGAGGAGCCGCGGCACCGGGAGCGGCCGCCGTCGCTCCCGGAACTCGACGACGCCGAGATCATGGTCTCGCGGTGACGGGAGCGGCACCGTCTGCGGCGGCACGGCGAGCGGCGGTCACCTCGGCGTTGGAAAGGCCCCAGATCCGGGCCGTGCCGTCGGAGCCTGCCGTCACCAGCCGCGTGCCGTCCGGGCAGAGCGCGATCGCCCGCGGCCAATCGCGCTGGCCGGGGAGCGTGCAGAGTTCCTGGCCGCGGTCGGCATCCCAGATGCGGACGGTGCCGTCCGCGGCAGACGTGATGATCCGGCGGCCATCCGGGGTGAACTGCGCCTGTTCCACGTTGCCCTCGTGGCCATGGAACACGGCGCGTGCGTCGCCCGTCTCGGCATCCCACAACCGCGTGCTGCCATCCTGCGATCCGGTCACCACCCGTCGGCCGTCGGGGCTGAAGGCGATCGCCTGCACGCCGCCCAGGTGCCCCACCAGCTGCGTCCGCCGCGTGCCCGTCGCGAGGTCGGTGAGATAGACGTTGCCGATCGCCATGCCGGTCGCCAGCACAAGGCCGTCGGGGCTCACGGCGACCGCGGTCACCTGCCCCTGCGGAGGCAGCGTGTTGACCACCTCACCCGTCGCGGCGTCGAACACCTGTGGCTGCTTGTAGGCCACGCGGCTCCCCTCCAGGCCGAACACCGCGTCGATCTTCCGGAACAGCGGCGACTGCTGCCGCGCGGGGATCGCCATCAGTCGGCGGCCGGTGACGAGGTCCCAGGCCAGGAGCACCTCGTCGCCCGACGTCGTGAGCAGCCGCGAGCCGTCGGGGCTGAACGTCACCGTGACCGCGCCCCGCGCATGGTCGCCGAAGGCATGCAGCTGCTCGCCCGTGTCCGTGTTCCACACGCCGACGAAGCCTCCCCGGTCCGCCGTTTCGCAGGCCGCCGCCACGAGCCGTCCGTCGGGGCTGTAGGCGATCTGGTGGACGGTCTTGGTGATGGTGTCTGCGCCGGTGTCTGAGCCGGTGTGACCGGCAAGCCCGAGCGTGCGCGTCCGCTCGACCGTGTGCGGATCCCAGAGTTCGACGACGCCCTTCCCCGCCGGCGCCACCGCCAGCTGCAGCCCGTCCGGCCTGTAGGCCACCGCGGTCATGCCGCCGACGCCGGCGAGCACCGCCAACGGAGCGGTGGCCGTGCGCGACCAGATCCGCACCGTCCCGTCGTAGGAGCCGGAGGCGAGCGTCTCCCCGTCGTCGCGGAAGGCGAGCGTGCCGACGATGCCGTCATGGCCCAGTCGTTCCCCTTCGAGGGCGAACGTGTCGGCGTTCCAGATCCTGATGGTGCCGTTGGCGGTGGCGCTGGCGATCTGACCGCCATCCGGACTGTATGCAAGCGCCGTGACGACCGCCGGGTGATCCCGCAGCTGCGCGACGAGCGCGCCATCGGCCACGCTCCACACCTGCAGTCCGTGCTCATGTGAGGAGGTGACCAGCCGGCCACCATCGGGGCTGAACGCGAGCAGCGAGTCACTTTCCCCCTGTCCCTTGCGGATGCTCACGCTGCACAGCTGCCGGCCATCGGCGGTCGCGTAGACCAGCACCCGGCGGGCCCCGCTGTCGTCGCGCGTCACGGTCGCAAGCCGCGCGCCATCCGGGCTGAATTCAAATCGCACCGTGCCGTGCCGCGGGTCTGACCGCATCAGCAGCCTGCCGGTGCCAGAGTCCCAGAGCACGAGCCCGCCCCGGGTGGTCACCGCCGCCAGATGGCTGCCGGAAGGGCTGAACGTGGCGGCCGTCACGCGGCCACGGTGCCCTTCGAGATTCGCTTCGCGGCGTCCGGGAAGACGCTCGACGATGCGAATGCCGCCGTCCGGGGTCTGGAGGGCCACGCGGTTCCCGCAGGGGCTCGTCGCCAAGGGTGGCGCGGCGTCGGGCTGGCCCGTCGGCTCCCGGACGGGCCCGTCGGTGCCGGCCGGGGTGTACCGATGGTGCCCGGCCACGCTGAAGCAGAACATGTCGCCGCAATGCAGATTCATCGTGGACCGCGGATGGTGAAAGAACGCGTGGATGATCCGCCGCGACTCGCCCAGATGAATGCCGGGCCGTTTTGGCGCCGTGACGGCCAGCGCCTCGAGCATGCCGCCATCGGCGCTGAATGCGACGCGGCTGACCGTTTCGCGGCCGGTGTCGAGCACGACCAGTGCCTCGTCGAGTTCCGCGCCCAGGCAATGCATCTCGAGCGGCAGCGGGCTGCCGGCGATCTCACGATTCTCCCGGTCGAGCTGCCGAGCCGGCCGCAGGTTCTTGTCGGCGAGATAGCCCTGCATCGACCTGAGGTTGGCGACGTAGAGCCGGTGCCGCGACGTCTCGGCCTCCGCGTCGGCTCTTGCCGTCTCGCGGCGGGCCGTCTCCCGCTCGTCGGCGGCCTGCCGGGCCTGATGCACCGCCTCCCGCCGGGCCGCCTCGGCCAGCTCCCGTTGCCGCTCGGCCCGGATCGCAAAGATCGAGATGCCGACGACCGCGGCCAGGAGCGCCGTCAGGATGCCCACCGCCGCGGTCGCCGCCAATCGGTGTCGGCGGCCGAGTCGGACGATGGAGTCGACGAGGCTCGGCGGGGTGGCGGAGATCGGTTCGCCACGCAGATACCGGCCGAGGTCGGCCTCCAGTTCCGCGGCGGTCGAATACCGGCGGCTCCGGTCCTTCTCCAGGCACTTGGCGACGATCGTGGAGAGGTCGCCGCGAAGCTTTGGATTGAACGCCGAAAGCGGCTTGGGATCGACATCCTTGACCACCCGCGCCACGTCGTAGACCGCCCGCCGCGGAAGCTCGTAGGGCGGGCTGCCGGTGAGCAGTTCGTAGAGCACCACGCCGAGGGCGTAGACGTCGGTCCGCAGGTCGAGGTCGTCCGACGTGCCGTCGAACTGTTCGGGCGCCATGTAGGCCAGCGTGCCCACGAGCTGGCCTACGTCGGTGTGCATCGTCGTCAGGGCCACGTCCGCGTCGGTGCTGCGGGCGACGCCGAAATCGATGATCTTCGGCTGGCCCGCGGCATCGACGAGCATGTTGCCGGGCTTGAGATCCCGATGGATCACGCCGCGCTGGTGCCCATGGGCCACCGCCCGGCAGGCCTCGCGGAAGAGCGTCACCCGGTCGCGGGGCGTGAGATTCCGCTCGCCCGCGTAGAGCGTGATCGGTCGGGCATCCTCGATGAACTCCATGACGAAGTAGGGCACCGCGCCGTCGGGGAGCTGCTGCATGCCCAGCGAATAGATGCGGGCGATGCCGGGATGGGTGAGCCGGCCGAGAATCTGGGCCTCGTGCTCGAACCGCCTGGCGGCGGCCGCCGAGAGCATGCCCGGCTTGATCACCTTCACCGCGACGGTGCGGCAGGGCATCCCCTGCAGCCCCTCGTAGACCCGGCCCATGCCCCCCTCGTCGACGAGCCGGATGATCGTCACGTCGCCGAGCTGCGAGCCGGGGCCCAGGTCCGGCCCGCCGGTCGACGCCGGCGGCCGCCGGAATTCGGTCAGCCCGGCGAAGCTCAGGCCGGAGTCGGCGATGGAACCGTCGGCCGGTTCGTCGCCGTCGGATTCGAGTGGCTGCATGGCGGATCCTCCGCGCGGAAGAGACAAGGGCCGCGTGCGGCCGGGCATCATAACGCCGCGTGTCGGCGGCGACCAAAAGCCCATGACATGAAATGGGCTGTCAGCCGACCGGGCGGCCGCCGCGGGACAGACCGAGGAACCCGACCGGCATCGAGGGGCCGCCGTCGAGCGTCCACGTCGCCAGGATCTCGCCCAGCACGGCGGCAAACTTGAAGCCGTGCCCCGACAGCCCCGCGGCGAACACCACGCGGTCGCTCCGCGGATGGCGGTCGATCACGAAATGGCCGTCGGGAGACATCGTGTAGAAGCAGGTGGCATGCCGCCGCCGGACACACGACATCCCGGGCATGTATTCCCCGACGAACCGTTCGACCAGTTGCAGTTCGTCGGGATCCACCCCGCGCGGCGCGGTCAGCGGATCCTCCACGAGCCGGCCACCGGCATGGTTGGCGAGCTTCACGCCGGAGGCATCGATCTGCGGAAACCCATAGAACAGTCCCCAGGGCAGCTCATAGAAGAACGTGGGACTTCCGCTCGCCGGCAGGTAGTCAGCGGTCCGCGGCTCGAACCAGTGCAGGTGCTTGAGGAGCACGCGAAACGGGATCGGCCAGTCTGCGTCGGGGCCCGCCACGATCCCCGGGGCCCAGGCGCCCGGCGCGATGACAAGCCTGCGGGCGGCGAGCGGCCCCGCGGAGGTGTCGACGACGACGTGGTCGGAGGCCTCGCGCCAGCCGTGCACGTCGACGCCCGTGCGGTGTTCCGCGCCGCACGCGGCCGCCGCCCGCAGGTGGGCGAGCACGCACCGCTCCACGCGGAGGTATCCCGCCTGCCGCTCGAACACCGCCTGGTGGCCTGCCGGAACGCGGAAGCCGGGGAACCGCCGGGGCACGTCGTCGGGTTCGAGTGATTCGAGATCGAGCCCGTGCATGGCGGCGCTCCGCAGCACGCCGGGAATCAACTCGCCGTCGGAAGGCCCGATCTCGAGCAGCCCCACCTGCTCGTAGAGCCGCTCGTCGACCGCGGCCTCGAGTTCGTGCCAGAGCGTGTAGGCCCGCCGCAGGAGCGGCACGTAGTCGGGGTGCTCGTAGTAGGCCAGCCGGATGATCCGGGTGTCGCCGTGCGAACTGCCGCGGTCGTGCCCCCCCGGAAAACGGTCGAGGCCAAGCACCCGCACGCCGCGTCGAGCGAGGTGATAAAGGGCCGCGCTGCCGACGCCACCGGTGCCGAGGACGATCACGTCGTGCATCGTGGTTCTCTCGTCGCCAGGGCGTGGTCGGCGCGGTATCGCACCGGCGTCAGGCCGGTGAGGCTGCGGAACTGGCTGTTGAAGTTGGAGAGGTTGCGGAAGCCGCACTCCGCCGCCACGTGCGTGACAGGCAGCTCGCTCTCGGCGAGCAGCCGGCGGGCCCGGCCGATCCGCAGCTCGTTGACGAATTGGGGCAGCGTCTTGCCCATCTTCTGGCGAAAGTAGCGGCTGAACGTCCGCTCGGAGATGCCGGCGAGCGCGGCGAGCTGTCCGCGCCGCAGCGGCCTCGAGAGGTTTTCGTGGATCTGCCGGACGACGGGCAGCAGCCGGTCGCGGTCGTCGGCGTCGAGCTCGGGCACGTAGTCGGCCGAGCAGATCGGCACGCCGCGTCCGTCGCGGGCCAGGCTGTCGAGAATGGCCACGAGGCCGAGCAGCCGCTGGAGCCCGGCGAGCTTGAGCAGGCCGACGATGTCGGAGGCGACCCGCTGCCGCGCCCGGGCCGAGAACTCGAGTCCGCGGGACGCCGACGCCAGCAGCCTCACGACGCCGGCCGTCTCCGGCACGCCCCAGAACTCCGTGCCGAGGAACTCCGCGCGAAACTGCACCACGACCGCGTCGACGCGGTGCTTCCGCCGCGTGGTCGCGGCGGCTGGCCGCGTTGCGATCACGCGATCGACGTCCCAGGCGTGGGGCACGTTCGGCCCGAGCAGCGTCAGGTCACCCGGGGCGACAGGCGCGATCGAGTCGCCCACGATCCGCTGGCCCGTGCCGGCCACCACGAGCGTGAG
Source organism: Planctomycetia bacterium (assembly GCA_046076685.1). GTDB lineage: Bacteria > Planctomycetota > Planctomycetia > Pirellulales > UBA1268 > CAMCQY01. Next base: position 7,072 of record JBJTSM010000737.1, read on the forward strand.
CTGATACTCGGGGTGGAAGTGCCAGGGCACGCCCAGCTTCTTCTCGTGGACCCGCACGCAGCGAAACGACGTCTGCTCGGCCGGGGTGACCCGAAAGAGGCTGGCTTTCATGCGCGGGATCCTGTCGGCTCGCGGCGTCGGCCGCGTGGGGACGTGCCCCCGGCCGCGGCCGTTCAGCCCCGCAGCCGCCGGGCGATCTCCTCGAGCGGCACGCCCTTCGTCTCGGGCACCATCGTGAGCACCCACACGAGCTGCAGCACCATCATACCGCAGAAGAAGGCGAAGACGCCGCTCGGCGGGAAGAGCACGACCAGCGACGGAAACAGCGTGGTCAGGAGGGCCGCGATGATCCAGTGGGTGGCGCAGCCGATCGCCTGGCCCGTGGCCCGGAACCGGTCGGGGAAGATCTCCGCGATGAACACCCAGATCACGGCCCCCTGCCCCACCGCGTGGGCGGCGATGAAGCCGAAGATGCAGGCCGGCACGATCGCGGTCTGCCCGGTGGCGAAGGCCCAGGCGCAGAGCCCCAGCGACAGGATGTAGCCGAGCGATCCGATCACGAGCAGCGTCCGGCGGCCCAGCCGGTCGATCAGCCAGAGGCCGACGAACGTGAAGACGAGGTTCGTGACGCCGATCCCGATCGACTGCAGGAGCGCCGACTTCTCCCCGAGCCCCGCCATCTCGAAGATCCGCGGCGCGAAGTAAAGGATGGCATTGATGCCGGAGAACTGGTTGAAGAGCGCGATCAGGAAGGCCAGCAGGATCGGCCGGCGCAGGTTCGCCAGCGATTCCTCGGGCTCCGTGTGGCCGTCGCCGCGCGTCGCGGTGCCCACGATCCGGGAGGCCGTGGCGTGCAGCTGCTCGGGCGTGGCCTGCGGCTCCATCCGGGCGAGCACCGAGAGCGCGCGGTCACGATTTTCGTCGCCCCCCGCGAGGAGCAGCCAGCGTGGGCTCTCGTGAATGGCGAGGCTGGCGACCGTGTAGAAAAACGCCGGGAAGGCCTCGGCACCGAGCATCCAGCGCCAGTCGTTGGGAACGCCCTCGAGCAGGTAG
>JBJTSM010000738.1:0-2677 GCA_046076685.1 Planctomycetia bacterium
GCCAAGCCCAGCGGCCTGCTCAACATCGCCGGGCCGCAGCGCGACATGTACAACCACGGCCTCGCCACGTTCGTCCTCGGCCAGGCCTACGGGATGACCGGCGACGCCCGCATCGGCAAGGCGCTCGACCGCGCCCTCAAGCTCATCGCCCGCACGCAGGGGCCGGTCGGTGGCTGGGCGTATCAGGCCGTGCCGCAGGATGGCGACCTGAGCCTGAGCGTGATGCAGGCCAAGGCGCTGCGGAGCGCCGTCGACAGCGGCTTCGAGATTCCGCCGTCGGTGATCGAGAAGGCGATCACGAACGTCCGCGGCCACTATTTCCCCAAGGGGGGCAATCCGACGATGCCCGAGGCCGAGCTCAGAAAACTTCCGGGGCAGTTCACGTATGCCAAGGGGGGCGGCAATGCCACCGTGGCGATGGCGGCCGCGGGCGTCGTCTGTCTGCAGGAGTTTGGGCAATACGACGACTGGCGGATCGCCAAGAGCATGGAGCGGGTCACCGCCGACATCGCCAAGCTCAAGCCGGCGAAGGCCCACAACGGCCAGCTGCCGTTCGACGCCTACACGCTCAACTACGTGGGCCAATCGCTCTACCAGGTCGGCGGCCCCGGCTGGAAGCAACACTATCCCGCGCTCCGCGACGCGCTCGTCGGGGCGCAGGTGATCGATCCCAAGAATCCGGCCAATGATGGCAAGTGGGCCGCCGGCGGCCATGTGGGCGGCAAGCCGGGCGACCTCTACGGCACCGCCGTGGCCGTGTTTGTGCTCGCGATCCCGAATCGTTATCTGCCGATCCTCCAGGAAGGGAAGACCGACGACCCGCAGGCCACCGCCTCCGCCGGAGGTCCGCGGCCATGATCGCGTTTCCTCCCGGAGCCCTGCCGCTCGCGATCGCCGGCGTGGCCGCCGCCGCGGCGCCGATCGTCATCCATCTCTTCAACAAGGCGCGGTATCGCGAGATCGACTGGGGGGCGATGGACTTCCTGCTCGAGGCGGCCAGCCGCAGCCGGTCGCTGCTGCGGTTTCGCGACCTCTGGCTGCTCGCGCTGCGCACGGCCGCGGTCGTGCTCTTCGGCCTCGCGGTGGCCCGGCCGTTTCTCAGGCTCGGCGCCGGCGCGGGCTCGGCCGGCGGCCCCGTGCACGCGATCGTCGTCATCGACAACAGCATGAGCATGGGGCGGACGCGGCTCGGCGGCACGACGCTCCTCGACGATGCGAAGGACCGCGCGAAGGCCTGCCTCGGCAATCTCCCCACCGGCAGCCGCGCGACGGTGATCCCGCTCTGCGGCCCGGCCGGTAGCTATAGCCTCGATCCGCTGCGAACGCAGGAAGACGCCGTCGAGGCGGTCGATGGCCTGCGGTGCGTCGATCGCGCCGGCACCGTTGCCCAGGCCCTCGACCTCGCTACGCAGGCGGCGGAACGCAGCCCCGATCTTGCCGATAAGCGGATCGTGTTCATCGGCGACCAGCAGGTCGCCGCCTGGCCTGCCAGCGTCAAGGCCTTGCTTGCCTCTGGGAGCGACCGCCCCGACCGTCCGCCGCTCGACCTGCAGGCCGTGGCCGTCGCGGTGCCCGAGATCGACAACACGTGGGTGGAGTCGTTCACGGTGGCCGATGGCGTGGCCGATGTCGAGCTGCCCGCCGCGCTCACCGCAGTGATCCGCCACGAGGGGAGCCAGCCGCGACGGCACGTGCAGGTGTCGCTCACCGTCGATGCCGCCGAGGTGGCCACCGAGACGATCGACCTCGAGCCGGGGCAGGCGCGGGAGGTGACGTTTTCCCATCTCTTCGACGCGGCCGTCGAGCCGGGGCGGGCGGCCTTCGTGGCGGCGACGGTGTCGCTGCCGGGCGATGCCGTGCCGGAAGACGACCGCCGCTGCCTCGTCGTGCCGGTGGTGGCGGCGCTGCCGGTGGTGTTCGTCGATCAGTATGGCGCCGCCGGCGAGGACCCGCGCCGCGGCCGCATCGGCGAGACAAAGAGCCTGCGGCGGCTGCTCGCGCCGGTCACGCAGCGCGACGCCCCGCAGAAGCAGCTCGTGAAGGTGCGGCATGTCGCCCCCGAGAAGCTCGACGACGACGCGCTCGACGGCGCGGGCCTGGCGATCGTGGCGGGCATCCGCGGCCCCGGCGCGGCAGTGCCGCTCCTGCGGTCGTTCGTCGAACGGGGCGGCCAGCTCGTGATCGCGGCCGGCGGCGACTTCGATCCTGCCGAGTGGACGATCGCTGCCTGGCTCGACGGCGCGGGGATCCTGCCGGCACCGCTCGGCGGCACGTCCGGCCGGCCTCCCGACGAGGCCGGCCGGCTCGAGCCGCGCCGGCTCACCTGGACCAGCATGCGCGACGAGCCGCTCTTCCGCGTGGCCGACGTTCCGGACGACGAGCTTGCCGAGCTCTACGGCGGCCCGCTCTTCTTCAAGACGGTCGTCACCGACATGGCCGGCGCGGGGCCTGAGGCGGGCGAGGATCCGGCGCTGCGGCCGCGGGTGCTCTCCGCGTTCGACGACGGCACGCCGTTTCTCGTCACCCGCCGCATCGGCAAAGGCAGCGTGGCCTGGCTGGCCTCGGGATCACCGGCTCGTGGAACACGCTCGCCAAGACGAATGCGATGCTCCTGTGCGACCGGCTGCTCCGCGGCATGCTCGCCGACACGCTCCCCGCCCACACGATCCCCTCCACC
>JBJTSM010000739.1:0-5252 GCA_046076685.1 Planctomycetia bacterium
CATGGCCGCGGTGTTTCGCGCGGGCATGGCGGCGTTGGCGGCCCTGCCCGACTTCGCGGCGGCCGCCCGTGCACGGGCGGCGGAGTTTTCCTGGGAGCATGCCGCCCGCGGCTACCTGCGGGTCTACCGGTCCATCCTGGATCCGGCCGCGGATCCGGCGATTCTCGATCCGGCCACGGCCTGAACGGCCCGACGAAGCGGTCAAACCGATCTTCCGTCGACCCCGGGGGGCCCGCTATGAATCCCCCTCCCATGACTCCCTCGCCACGCCAGCCGCCGGCTTCCCCGCGGACCGCCCTCATCTGCGGGGTGGGCGGTCAGGATGGCAGCTACCTGGCGGCTCATCTGCTCGACCTCGGCTACCGCGTCGTGGGCACGAGTCGCGACGCCCATGCCGGCCGCTTCGATGGCCTCGTGCGTCTGGGGATCCGCGACCGCGTCGCGCTCGAGTCGATGTCGCTGGTCGACTTCCGCTCCACGATGCAGGTGCTCGCCAGCACGCAGCCCGACGAGGTCTACAACCTCGCCGGCCAGACCTCCGTGGGCCTGTCGTTCGACCAGCCGGTCGAGACCTTCGAGAGCATCGTCATCGGCACGGTGAACCTGCTCGAGGCGATCCGCATGCTCGGGCGGCCGATCCGGCTCTACAACGCCGGCAGCTCGGAGATGTTCGGCAACACCGGCGACGCCCCCGCCTGCGAGACCACCGTGCTGCGGCCGTGCAGCCCCTACGGCATCGCCAAGGCCACGTCGTTCTGGCAGATCGCCCAGTATCGCGAGGCCTATGCGATCGAGGCCTGCACCGGCATCCTCTTCAACCACGAGAGCCCGCTGCGGCCCGAGCGGTTCGTCACGCAGAAGATCGTGGCCGGCGCCTGCCGCATCGCCAGGGGCGAGCAGGATCAGCTCGTGCTCGGCGACCTGTCGGTGCGGCGCGACTGGGGCTGGGCGCCCGAGTATGTCGTCGCCATGCACCGCATGCTGCAACTCGACACGCTCCGGGATTTCGTGATCGCCACCGGCCGGACGACGAGCCTCGAGGACTTTGTGCACGAAGTCTTCGCCAGCCTCGGCCTCGACTGGCGGCGGCACGTCGTCCGCGATGCGACGCTCATGCGGCCGAGCGAGATCCTCGCGGGCCACGCCGATACGAGCCGCGCCACGTCCGTGCTGGGCTGGACGGCCCGATCCCAGATGCCCGACGTCGCGCGGATGATGGTGGAGGCGCGGCTGGCCGCGCAGGCCCCGGCGGTCCGCCGCGCGGCGTGAATCAGGCCGTCCGCCGCCACCAGGCCGCGAGGCCGAAGGCCAGCGCGAGCCCGCCGCAGAGCAGCGGGAACGCCCGGCCGATCCGTGCCGCCGGCGTGCGGGCATCCAGCAGCGGCACCTCCGCCACGAGGACGTCCTCCACGTGCAAGGGCAGCCGTGCGGTGACCGTGCCCAGAGGCGAGACCACGCACGTCTCGCCCGTCGCCGCGCACCGCAGCAGGCAGCGGCGGTTTTCCACCGCCCGCAGCTGCGCGAGCAGCCGGTGCTGCAGCAGCGTGAGCGTGGCCTTGAACGACGAACCGTTGACGAGTGAGAGCAGCACGTCGGCGCCGTTGCCGACGAGCGACTCGGCGGCGGCCGGCACCATGTCCTCGTAGCAGAGCAGCACGCCCAGCCGGGCCCGGTCGCCCAGCGGGAGCACGGTCGCCTCCGGGCCGACGTCGAGGTCGTCGTCCAGCGGAAAATAGTGCCGCAGCTCCGGCATCCACTCGCTCCCCGGCACGTACTCGCCGAACGGCATCAGGTGCCGCTTGTGGTAGCAGCCGACGATTCCTTCGGCGCCGTCCACGAGGATCGCGGATTGGTAGAGGTCGTGGGGCCGCTCGGGATAGCCGCGATAGATCTTGCCGCCGAACAGGAGCGGGCAGGCGGGATCGGCCAGCGGCCGCAGGCCCCGTTGCGGCTCGCGCGATTCCGCGACGATCCGCGCAGGATCGGCGAACGAGTTGAGCGACTCCGCATACGAGCCCCCGCTGCACTCGGGCCAACAGATGAGGTCGAGCGGCCGGTCGCGGCCCGCGCAGGCCTGCCGCGAGAGCCGCCGCAGGTCGGCGATCGAGTCGTCCCGGCTCGGATCGACCTGCACCAGGGCCACGCTGAGTTTCGGCGCGGCGGCCATCCGCGCCGACCAGACGTCCATGGCCCAGACGCCGTAGGCGAGATTGGCCGCGCAGACGACCGCCGCGGCCGTGCCCGCGGCCGTCCAGGCCGGGCCGGTGTCGTCGGCCCCGTGCCGCCAGCGGCGGCGCAGCAGTTCGGCCACGGCCACGAGCAGGCCGGCGTGGGCGTAGAGCACGAACGTGGTCGCCTCGGGCCCGAGCAGGTCGACGGCCTGCACGAGCACCGGCCAGGCGTTCTGGCCGTAGCCCAGCTTCCAGGGAAACACCCCCGTGACGAAGCATTCGGTCGCCACGGCGACGAGCGCCGCCGGCAGCCAGGCGTTGCGGGGATCGCGGACGGTGCGGCTGACAAACCAGATCGGCAGCGCGAGCCGCATGGCATCCCAGCACACGATCGGCACCGTGAAGGCCAGGCCGATCGAGCGGCTGGTCTGCATGGCGTCGGCGAGCACCTCGGGCGACCAGTGGAAGGCGGTGGCCAGACTGACCGCCGCCCCGGCGAGCACGAGCGATTCGCCGCGCCAGCCGTGGAGCCGCGGCAGCAGCATGAGCGTGGCCGCGACTCCCAGCCAGCCCGAGGGCACGAGCTCCTGCCTGAGCCACGGGGCCGCGACGAGCTGGGAGATCGCCAGGGCCGCCAGGGCCTGCACCCAGAACGAGCCCCCGATGGTGTGCGCCGCGCGCGGGTTCATACACCGGTTCTAATCACCGTCCCGACGGCACACAAACGAGCGAGCCGGCCGGTTCGGCGGGGGCGAGGCCCACGCACGAACCGCCCGGCCCGTGATCGCGACGGTTTTCGGTCCAGATCGCGGCTCTAAAAGATCTTGCCCGGCGGGGAGAAGGTCAGTGTCGAGGTGGTCGCGTCGGCGGCGGCCAACAGGTACACGAACTGGCTCTTGGGGAAGCTGAAGGGCAGCGTCTGCGAGGCGCTGCCAGCCTGGTTTTGGGCGAAGGCCTCGGCGGCCCCCTTCTTCACCCGGAACACGGCGATGCCGTTGCCGGCGATCGTCTTGCCACCGGCCGCAGTCGCCGTCCCGTTGATCGCATTGACGAGCACGGGCGCCGTGCCCGTGTTCTTGATGCGAACGTTCTGGATCTGGGCCTTGGTCATGCCGCGGGTGTTTCCGCCCGCCAACGCGGCATCGACCGAAAACGCCACGGCCACGACGGCCATGGCGATGAACGCATTGCGAATCACGCGAATCATGGGAACCTCTCTTGAAAAGCCAGCTTCGAAGGACAGTCTCTCGATCACGACCGTACCCGGTACGGCCGCATGCGGTTGGGAACCACAATGTTGGTGTCCGGGAACAGGCCCGGTTGGTTGTGTTGTCATGGGACGGGCGCCGGCATCACAGCCCCGGGGCCTCCGGTTCGCCGCCGGCGCGGGTGCAGATGGCGATCAGCACCCGCACGTCGGTGCGGTCGTCGAGGAATGCCACGTGGCCGTCGCCGAACAGCCCGTTCAGGCCGCCGGTGTGCAGGCTGCGGAAGCCGTCCACGGCGGGGTCGTTGAGGACGCGGGAATTGAGCGGAAAGCAGTTCGTGCCGCAGGCCCAGCAGGCGTCGCCGTGCGTGTGCGCGTCGGGGCCGGCGGTGTCGCGGTCGACCGCCTCCGCGACCAGCAGCGTGCGCGACAGGCCGTCCGCGACCGAGGCGGCCGTCGCCGGCTGCCGCACGTCGGCGTCGGTGGCGTAGAGAATCCCCCCATGCTCGTCGGCCGTGGAGAGCGGCACGATGGCCTCGCCCGTGGGCCGAATGTAGGCCCCGAGAATGCCGCCGTAGTCCTGCTTGCCAGGAAACTGCCTGATGCCCGACGGGCAGACATACGTCGGGATGGTGATGTCGACCGCGGAGAGGTTGCCGGCGGGATCATCCCAGGCCCGCGTGTAGTCGATGCGGTTCGACACCGCGGACTGCTCCAGGAACGGCAGGATGAACGACGACCAGGCATGGAGCCGGTTGCCGAGCTGCTCGTTTCCGGGCGGGAATCTCTTCTTCGCCTGCTCGTGGTTGCCGAGGGCCACGCCCATCTGCCTGAGGTTGTTCGCGCACTGGGCCTGCCGACCGGCTTCCCGCGCCCGCTGGATGGCGGGCAGGAGCAGGCCCACGATCGTGCCCACGATCACGAGCACGGCCAACAGCTCGACGAGCGAAAAACCGCGGCGAACGGCGGTCGGCGTGGGGCGGCTGGTCATGCTGGCATGAATGAACGGAGGGGGCTGCGTGTGACGAACGCAGGGGTCGTGACGGTCGGAGCGAATATCCGGCCGCGACCGCCATTGTGAATCGCCCACCCGGCGAGTCAAGAAAATCGCCACGGCCGCCGGCGAACCGTAAAAACACCGGGAAATACGGCTGTTTCCCGGGCGGGCCGGGAGCCGTCGCCCGCTGGACACGGGGGACAGGCCCGCTCTGGGCGGACGCCCGCAGCGAGGTATGATCGCTCGCACGATCATGACCATGCACGTTCTCGTCACCGGCGGCGCGGGATTCATCGGCAGCCACATCGTGGATGGCCTGCTGGCGGCGGGCCATCGCGTGGCGGTGCTCGACGACCTCTCGAGCGGGTCGTGCGACAACCTGCCGGCCGGAGTGCCCCTGCACCGGTGCGACATCGTCGATGCGGCCGCGGTGCAGAGGGTCTTCGCGGCGGAGCGGCCCGACGCGGTCTGCCACCAGGCGGCGCAGATGTCGGTGAGCCGGTCGGTCCGCGAGCCCCTCTTCGATGCGCAGGTGAACTGCATCGGCCTGATCAACGTGCTCGAGGCCGCCGCCGGGCACGGCTGCCGCCGGGTCGTCTTCGCGTCGAGCGGCGGGGTGCTCTATGGCGACGTGACCGTCCCGGCCCCCGAGTCGACCCCCGCCGATCCGGTGAGCCCGTATGGCATCACCAAGTGGGTGGGGGAGCGGTATCTCAAGTTCTTCGCGGCGGAGCACGCGATGGCGACGGTGGCCCTGCGGTATTCCAACGTCTACGGCCCCCGGCAGAATCCCCACGGCGAGGCGGGCGTGGTGGCGATCTTCTGCCGCAAGCTGCTGGCCGGCGCGCCGGCGCGGATCAACGGCGACGGCCGGTAT
>JBJTSM010000740.1:0-3297 GCA_046076685.1 Planctomycetia bacterium
TGCGCCGGGGGCTTTTATGAACGGCTCACGGTCTGGCCGCGCGGGATTGCCTTCATACAAGCCCTGAGCGCAAGCGACGGGATATGGCATCGCATGACCATCCCGCGGCTTGCGCCGGGGGCTTTTATGAACGCATCGGCCCCTTTTTTTCTCTCACCGCGACGAGCAGTCCGCACGCGGCGAGGCTCAAGACCGCGGTGGCCGCGAAGGCCCGTGCCGGGCCCGCCGGACCCTGCTGCCAGAGCCAGCCGGCCAGCAGGCCGGCAGGCAACGCCATGAGCCCCTGCACGAGCGTGTACCAGCCGAAGGCGCCGCCCTGCCGACCCTCCGGCGCGAGCGCCGCCACGAGCGCCCGCTCCGCCGGCTCGGCCAGGCCGTAGGCGATGCCGACGACCGCCATGAGCGGCAGGGCCACGCGCAGATCGCCGCCGCCGGCGAGCCCGCCATAGGCCGCCGCGAAGAGCAGCCAGCCCGCGGCCAGCACGAGGCGGGGCGGCCAGCGGTCGGCGAGCCTGCCGCAGGCCGTGGACGAGCCGCTCTTGGTGAGGCTCATGACGAGCCAGACGAGCGGAATGAAAGCCGCCGGCACGCCGAGATCGGCGGCCCGCATGAGCAGAAACTGCTCGCTCGACGCGGCCAGCGACCAGAGGCCCACGCTGCCAAGGAGGAGGCATTGCGGCCGCGACAGCGTCGGGCTGAGCGCCGTGCGATCGGCCGCGGATGAAGGCCGGGGGGCATCGCGGACGTTTCTCCAGATCACGCCGAGCGTGGCCAGGCCCGGCAGCAGCGTCAGCAGGAACAGCAGTCGCTCGCGGCCGGGGAAGGCGAGCAGGAAGAGCATGGCCACGAGCGGCCCGAGCGCCGCACCGGCGTGGTCCATGGCCCGGATGTGGCCAAACGCCCTGCCGCGGCTGGCGGGCTCGACGAGATCGGTCACGAGCGCGTCGCGGGGCGCGCTGCGGACGCCCTTGCCGAACCGGTCGGCCATCCGCACGAGCAGCACGCCCACGGGCGCGGCGACGAGGCCCATGAGCGGTCGGACGACCGCCGAGAGGCAGTAGCCGAAGAGCACGAGCGGGCGGCGGCCGATCCTGTCGGACAGGCCGCCACTCGGCAGCCGCACGAGCGCGGCCACGGCATTGGCGACGCCGTCGACCAGGCCGATCTCGACGCTCGTGCCGCCGAGGCCGCGGATGAACGCCGGCAGGAGCGGGTAGATCGCCTCGCTCGACAGGTCGGTCAGAAAGCTCGTCCAGCCGAGCGCCCGGACGGTGCCGGGCAGCGGCGAAAAAGGCGACATTCTGCTTTTTCCTCTTGGCGCTCGGTGCGAATGGACAGGGAATCAAAAAGCAGAATGTCCCCTTTTTCGCTCACGGGCGTTCGGCCAAGGAAAAACGGGACATCGGCACTCCTGTTTTTCCGGAATATCCGCCGTTTTTCAAGAAAATCGGTGGTGAACGCGGGATTTCGGCCCCGAGGCGAAGGTTCTTTAGGGCTAGGCGAAATTCTTGGAAACGGGCCGCCACCTGGGGACGGGCGGAGTATCAGGAGTGAAGGTCGACATCTCGGCACGGCTCGGCGGCGACATCCATTGACCGGGCTATCCTTTGACCCACTGCCATAAACTGGTTATATTTATTACCGGCTGATACTCAACCTGGAAATATATATTGCCGAGTGGAAGGCCATGCTCGATGTTCTGAAGTCGATGATCCTGGACTTTCAGGAGGCGCCGCTCGACATCGGCGTGCCGCGGCGCATCGCCCTGACGGCAGTTCCCCGCAAGGCGTCCGTTTGCATCGGCGTCCGGCGGAGCGGCAAGTCGACCCTGATGTTCCAGATCATGCAACGACTGCTGAACGACGGGATTCCCCGCCAGAACATCCTCTATCTCAACTTCTTCGACGACCGCCTTCACGGCCTTCAGCAGGCGGGGGTCGGCGCGGTGGCGGACGCTTACTACTCGCTCTATCCGGAGAAGAAGAATGCGGAGACCGTCTATTGTTTCTTCGACGAAATCCAGGCCATCGACGGGTGGGAGCCCTTTGTGGACCGCCTTTTGCGCACCGAGAAATGTGAGATCTACCTGACCGGCTCGTCGGCGCGCATGCTGTCGAAGGAAGTCGCCACGCAGATGCGTGGTCGGGCTCTTTCCTGGGAACTGTTTCCATTCTCGTTCAGGGAGTTTCTCGATGCCAAGGGGGTTGACGCCTCGGGCGAACTCTCCACTCGGCGGAAACTGTTCGTCCGGAAAGCGTTCGATGAATACTGGGAGACCGGCGGCTTCCCGGAAGTGCTGACGGTTTCGCGTCAGGTCCGAATCAAGACGCATCAGGAGTATTTTCACGCCGTGCTGTTCCGAGATCTCGTGGAACGGCACGACGTGGCGCACCCCAAGGCGGTGTCCGACCTGGCCCATTGGCTGGCGAACAACATCGCCTCGCCGTATTCCGTCAACCGCCTGACGGGCTACCTGAAGGCGCTGGGGCACAACGCCCCAAAGTCCGCCGTGTCCGACTACCTGGCGTGGTTCGAAGACGCCTTCTTCTTCTTTCGGGTGCGCATTTTCGATGCTTCGCTCGCCCGCAGCCACTCAAACCCCAAGAAGGCCTACTGCGTCGACCACGCCGTCATCCCGTCCCTCGCGTCGGGCATTCTCGTCAACTCAGGGCATCTCCTCGAGAACCTCGTGTTCAGCGGGTTGCGGCGGGCGTTCCCGGAGATCTTCTACGGCAAGACCAGCGGCGGGAGGGAAGTCGATTTCGTGACGCCGCTGCGCAGCGGGCCGCCGCTGTTGGTACAGGTCTGCGAGTCCTTGGCGACGCCAGCCACGAGGAAGCGGGAAGTTTCGGCATTGAGCGAGGCGATGCGTGAATGGGGCTGCACGACCGGCACTCTCGTGACCCGTGGTGAAGACGGGCGGATCGAGACGGATTCGGGAACCATCGAGGTCGTCCCCGCCTGGAGGTTCCTGCTCGACCTGCCTGATTCCCCGCACTCGACCACAGCCGGGGTGAGCCTCTCGAGCCGCTTACACGTCCCGTAAGTCGACGGCGAGGCCGCCAGGCGGGCCGACTGGCGGGCACTCGGCATCGCGTGATCATCCCCCGGCTTGCGCCGGGGGCTTTGATGAACGCGTCGCGGTCTGGCCGCGCGGGATTGCCTTCATACAAGCCCTGAGCGCAAGCGACGGGATCCGGCATCGCGTGATCATCCCCCGGCTTGCGCCGGGGGCTTTGATGAACGCGTCGCGGTCTGGCCGCGCGGGATTGCCTTCATACAAGCCCTGAGCGCAAG
>JBJTSM010000741.1:0-3121 GCA_046076685.1 Planctomycetia bacterium
GGGGAGAGGTTCGCACGGGCCGCCGATCTCGGCCGGCCGAAGCTGGCATTCAATTTCGACGGCGGCGCCGTCGAGAAGGTTAAGGTCGGCGCCACGGGTGGCTACCGGATGGACATCGCCATCGAGGGGATCCCGAGCCACGCCGGCGTGGCGCCGGAGAAGGGCGTGTCGGCGATCGCGATCGCGTCGCTGGCGATCGCCGCGCTCGTGGCGGACGGCTGGCACGGGCTGGTGCTGAAGGACGGCAAGCGGGGCACGAGCAACGTCGGCGTGATCCACTCGGGCGCGGCGACCAACGTCGTGGCCGAGTCGGCCGCGTTGCGGGCCGAGGCACGAAGCCACGACCCCGCGTTCCGCGGCAGGATCGTCAAGGCGATCGAGAAGGCCTTCACGGATGCGGCGAGAAAGGTGCGGACGGCCGACGGCAGGACCGGCCGGGTGACCTTCGACGGCCATCTCGACTACGAGGCGTTTCGGCTGGCGGACGACGAGCCGTGCGTGGTGGCGGCCCAAGAGGCGGTGCGCGGCCTCGGGCTCGAGCCCCGGCTCGACGTCTCGAACGGCGGCCTCGACGCCAACTGGATGGCGGCCAACGGCATCCCCACGGTCACCCTCGGCTGCGGCCAGATGGAGATCCACACGACGAAGGAGCAGCTCGACCTCGAGGCCTTCGAAGCCGCCTGCACGGCTGCGCTGCGGCTGGCGACGGCGGATTGACGGTGGCATCTGGACGGCGGCCCCGCGGCTTCGCTACCGTGACACAGCTGCGACCGATCACGCAGAAACGGAGTTCACGGTCATGGTCATGAATCCCGAGCCTCTCGCCATCGACAGCCTGCATCGGGGCGATTGCCTCGAACTCTTCCCGCGGGTGCCCGACGCCAGCGTCCATCTCGCCTTCGCCGACCCGCCGTTCAACATCGGCTACGACTACGACTCCTACGACGACCGCCTGTCGGCCGACTCCTACCTCGACTGGTCGCGGAAGTGGATGGCCGAGGTCGTCCGCGTGCTGCGGCCGGATGGCACGTTCTGGCTGGCCAGCGGCGACGAATACGCCGCCGAGCTGAAGGTGATCGCCACGCGGGAGCTGGGCCTCACCTGCCGCAGCTGGGTGGTCTGGTACTACACGTTCGGCGTGAACTGCAAGCAGAAGTTCAGCCGGTCCCACGCCCACATCTTTCATTTCGTCCGCGACCCGGCGACGTTCACCTTCAACACCGACGCGATCCGCGTGCCGTCCGCCCGCGAGCTCGTCTACGGCGACAAGCGGGCCAACCCCACGGGCCGCCTGCCCGACGACACCTGGATCCTGCGTCCGCAGGACCTGCCCGATGGCTTCGGCGCGGCCGAAGACACCTGGTACTTCCCGCGGATCTGCGGCACGTTCAAGGAGCGGTCGGGCTGGCACGGCTGCCAGATGCCGGAGCAACTCCTCGGGCGGATCATCCGCGCCTCGAGCCGGGAAGGCGAGACGGTGCTCGACCCCTTCGGCGGCAGCGGCACGACATTGGCGGTGGCCAAGAAGCTCGGCCGCTCGTTCCTCGGCATGGAGCTGTCCGACGCCTACGCCGAGAAGATCAACGACCGGCTGGCCCGCATCGCCTCGGGCGACCCGCTCGACGGCGCCGCCGAGCCGCTCAAGAGCGTGCCGGCCACGAAGGACGGCCGCCGGCTGGGCGAGCGGGCCAAGAAACGCCCCTCCCGCGCGAAGTAGGACGGTTTCCCGTCCCGGCCGGCGGAGCGGGCTTGTTTTCACCCGCCTGTGCCTGCTTGAATCTGGGGGCGTCTTCGCCCCCTTCTGGACATCGGGAGTCTTCCATGAAATACGGCCTCAACCTGCTCCTTTGGACCGACCGCATGCATGATGGGCTCGTGCCGATCGTGGAGCGGGTCAAGAAACTCGGCTACGACGGCGTCGAGATCCCGATCTTCGACCTCACGGAAAGCCTCTACAAGGACTGGTCGAAGAAGCTTGACGCCATGGGGCTGGAGCGGACGGCGGTCACGGTCCGCGGCGCCGGCGACAACCCGATCAGCCCGTCGGCGAACGTCCGCACGGCGGCCGTCGACGCGCTGAAGAAGACGATCGACTGCTGCCATGCGGCCGGTGTCAAGCTGCTGGTCGGCCCCACCCACTCCGCCATCGGCGAGTTCACCGGCAAGGGACCGACGCCCGACGAGTTCAAGTGGGGCGTCGACACGATGCGGCAGGTCGCCGACCATGCGGCGCAGGCCGGCGTGACGATCGTCACCGAATACCTGAATCGCTTCGAGAACTATTTCCTCACGAGCGTGGCGCAGACGGTCGAGTTCGTGCAGGCGATCGACCATCCGAACGTGCGGATGATGTACGACACCTTCCACGCCAACATCGAGGAGAAGAACCTCACGGCGGCGATCCAGGCTGCCGCTCCCTGGACGGTGCTCGTGCACATCTCCGAGAACGACCGCAGCATCCCCGGCACGGGCCACGTGCACTGGGACGAGACCTTCGACGCCCTGCACAAGGCCCGCTACGACGGCTGGATGGTGGTGGAGGCGTTCGGCCTCGCACTGCCGAACATCGTGGCGGCGACCAAGATCTGGCGGAAGATGTTCCCCTCGGAGGATCAGCTCGCCACCGATTCGCTCGCCTTCATGAAGGCCCACGTCGCCAAGCGGTGGCGGTAGCGGGCATGGCCAAGCGCACGCCGAAAGAGGCAGCCTCCCCCGAGTCGCCGCCGGCCGCCGGATTCCAGGCGCCGCCGGCCGACGGGGGGCTGTCCATCGACAAGCTCGCGCAGGCCTTCGCCGCGATGATGGGCACGGGCGATCCCTACGCCCAGCCGGCCGCCTCGGCGGAGGTGGTGAAGGTGGATGCGTCGCCCGTGCTCGACGACGACGACTCCGCGTCGGCGGCGGAAGACACTGGCTGCCGGGTCTGCCCGGAGACCATTCTGGAGGCGATCCTGTTCGTGGGGCTGCCCGACGGCGAACCGATCACCAGCCGCAAGGTGGCCGGCCTCATGCGGGGCGTGCGGCCGCAGGAGATCGACGAGCTGGCCGCCGGCTTGCGGCAGCGCTACATCGCGAACAACTGTCCCTACGAGGTGGTGGCCAAGGACGCCGGCTGGGTGAT
>JBJTSM010000742.1:0-7242 GCA_046076685.1 Planctomycetia bacterium
GAAGGAATACGAGGCCGACACCAATCTGCGGTGCTGCCTCGTCGTCGATTCGAGCGGCTCGATGGGCTATGGCTCCGCCGGAATGACGCGGATGGACTACGCCCGCCGGGTGGCCGGCACGCTCGGCTTCCTCGCCTGCCGGCAGGGCGACGGGGTGGGCATCTCCTGCGTGGCCGACGGGATCGTGCGGCACCTGCCACCGCGGCGGAATCCCGCCCACCTGCGGCTCGTGCTCGACGCCCTCGAGGAAGTGCGGCCGCAGGGGGCGAGCCGCCTGCCGCAGGTGCTCCATGAACTGGCCGAGACCGTCCGCCAGCGGGCGTTGATCGTGATCGTCTCCGACCTGTTCGTGGACCCAGAGGAACTGGCCGGCTGCTTCGGGCATCTGCGGTTTCGCAAGCACGACGTGGCGGTGTTCCACCTGCTCGATCCGCAGGAACTGGCCTTCGACTTCCGCCGGCCGACGCGGTTCCTCGACATGGAGGGGGGCAGCCCGCTGTTCGTCGATCCGCTCGACATCGCCGATCGCTACCAGCAGGCGCTCACGGGCTATCTCGACGCACTCAAGGCGATCGTGCTGGAGCAGGGGATCGACTACCACCGCACGCTCCTCGACGAGAACTATGAAAAGGTGCTGGCGCGGTTTCTCGTGAGCCGGGCGGCGGCGAAGGGGCTGCGATGACGTTCCTGCAACCCTGGCTGCTCGTCGCGCTGCCGCTGGTCGCCCTGCCGGTGATCATCCACCTCGTCAACCAGCAGCGGTTCCAGTCGGTCGAATGGGCGGCGATGCGGTTTCTGCTGGCGGCGCGGCTCCTCTCCCGCGGCTACTCGCGGCTGCGGCAGTGGCTGATCATGCTCATGCGGATGGCGGCCGTCGCGGCGGCGATCCTGGCGATCAGCCGGCCCCTGTCACAGGGCTGGCTGGCACTGGCGGGAGGCGACCGGTCCGCCGCCGCCATCGTGCTCTTCGACCGCTCCCCGAGCATGTCGCAGGCCGCCGCCGCCGGCGGCGAATCGAAGCTCGTCACGGCGCGGCGGCAGGTGGCCGCGGCGCTCGAAACGCTCGGCACGCGTCGCGTGGTGCTGATCGACAGCGTCTCGGGCCGGCCGCAGGAGCTCTCCTCGCCGCGGGCGCTCGAACGGCTGCCGGAAACCGAGCCTGCCGCCGCGGCGGCCGACCTGCCGCTCATGCTGCAGGCGGCCTGCGAGCAGCTCGACGCGGGCAAGTCGGCCGCCAGCACGATCTGGATCTGCTCCGATCAGCGGGTCAACGACTGGAAGGCGGCGGACGCCGGCTGGCCGGCGATCCGCGAGACGTTGGCCAAAACGCCGCAGTCGGTGCGGATCACGCTGCTCGGCTATGCCGACAAGGCCGACGACAACCTCGCCGTGCGGGTGCCGAAGGCGGCCCTCGAACCCCGCGGCAAGGGCTGGGAACTCCGGCTTGATCTCGTCGTTCGTCGGCCAGCCGACACCGGCCCCGCCCGCGTGCCGGTGCAGATCGAACTGGGGCCGGCCCGCTCCACCGTGGAAGTGGAACTCACCGGCACGGAGACGCTCCTGGCCGGGCACACGATCCCGATCGACACCGTCGCGCTGGCCGCCGCGGAGGACGGTGCCGGCGACGGCGAGGCGGCCGAGCCGCGCGGCTGGGGCCGGGTCTCGCTCCCCGCCGATGCGAACCCCACCGACAACGATTTTTATTTCACGTTCGGCATGCCGCCCGTTCGGCGCACGCTCGTGGTGACCGAATCCGCGGCGGATTCCCAGGCGACGGCCGAATCGCGGCGGACCCTCGAACTCATCGCCGGCATTCCGCCCGACAAGCTCCTGCGGGCGGCGGCCGAGGCCGTGAGCGTGGAGGCGGTGGCGGGCATGTCGCTCGATGACGTCGCGGTCGTGCTCTGGCAGGCTCCGCTGCCCGAGGCGGGGGTCGCCAGCGTGATCGACAGGTTCGTCGCCCGCGGCGGCCAGGTGATTTTCCTGCCGCCCGACGTGCCCACGACGACGGCCTACGACGGCATCTCCTGGCAGGCGTGGACCGAGCACAGCCCGCCAGTGCGGCCGACCTCGTGGCGGGCTGACGAGGGGCTGCTCGCCGCCACGCAGACCGGGGCCGCGCTGCCCGTCGGCGAACTGGAGCTCCGCCGCACGTGCGGCCTTGCCGGCGAGGGCACGCCGCTCGCCGTGCTGCCCGACGCCCGGCCGCTCTTGCTGCGGGCCGTCGGCGACCGCGGGGGCGTTTCTTTTTTGGCGACCACTCCCGCCGGACGCGACTCCGACCTCGCTGCCAATGGCATCGTGCTTTACGCCATCGTGCAACGGGCCATCGATGCGGGCCTCGCATCCGTGGGCAGTGTCCGCCAGATCGATGCGGCCGGATCGCAGCCGGCGGCCGCCGACGGCCGAGATGAAAAGGGCCGCGGAGAATGGCGGCAGATCGCCGGACCGCCGGCCGCGTCGAACGAGGCGGGGGCTCATGCCGGGGTGTATGAGGTGGAGGGACGGCTCGTGGCGGTGAATCGGCCGGCCGCGGAGGATGCCACCGCGGTGGTGGACGACAGGCAGATCGAGAGGCTCTTCCAGGGGCTCTCATTCGGCCGCTTCGAGCAGAAGGCTGGCGACCGCGGCGGCATCGTCGAGGAGATCTGGCGAGTGTTTCTCATGGCGGTGCTCGTGGCCCTCGTGGTCGAGGGGCTGCTTTGCCTGCCCCGCAGGTTTGCCGAGCGGCCGCGGGGCAGGGAGGCCGTCGCATGATCACGCCACCCGATGCCATCTCGATCACGAGCGGCCTGCGGTTCTATTGGACGCCGTGGTCGCTCGGCCTGTCACTCGCGCTCCTGGCGGCGGTGGCGGCGGTCTGTTGTGCCGGCTGGTGGCGGAGCGGCTTTCGGACCGGCTACGGGCTCCTCGAACTGCTGCGGTTCGTGATCGCCGCGGTCGTCGTGGTGCTCCTCAATCAGCCGGAGTGGGTGACGGAGCAGCGGCCGAGCGAGAAGCCTTCGATCGCCGTGCTCGTCGATCACTCGCGGAGCATGGACACGGTCGATGCGCTAGCGCCAGGTCCGCGAGCCGATGGTCCGGCATCGGCCGCGCCGCAGGAGCAAGGCGGGGTCGTGGCGCGGAAGGACGCCGTGGCGGCGGTCTCCGACGCGGCGTTCTGGCAGCCGCTCGAGGAGCGGTTTGCGATCAAGATCGAGCCCTTCTCTGGCCCGCCTGAAGGTGTGGCCGGCGCGGGTGCAGGTTCCTCAGCCGCCGGGACGAACCTGTTCGAGCCGCTCGAGACGGCGGTGCGACGGCATCCCAACCTGCGGGCGGTCGTGCTCGCCTCCGACGGCGATTGGAACGAGGGCCGGCCGCCCGTGCAGGCCGCCACGGCGCTGAGGCTGGCCGGCATCCCGGTACTGGCCGTGCCCGTGGGCAGTTCCACGCCGCTGCCCGACGTGCGGATCGCGAGCCTCGATTGTCCGGTGACGGGCGTGGTCGGCAAGCCGTTCCGGGTGCCCTTCACGATCCAGAGCACGCTGCCGCGGGAGCAGCCGGTGACGGCGGTCGTGGAGACCTCCGACGGCCAGACCTTCACGAAGCAGCTGCGGCTCGCCTCGATGGGCAAGACGACCGACTGGATTTATTGGACGCCCGCAGCCGTCGGCGACTATACGGTGACGGTCCGCGTGCCGTCGCAGCCGGGTGAACTGCTGCCCGACAACAATGCCCGCACGGCGCCGGTGAGCATCCGGCAGGAGAAGCTGCGGGTGCTGGTGGTGGAGAGCGTGCCGCGATGGGAATACCGCTACCTGCGCAACGCGCTGTCGCGCGACCCGGGCGTCGAGCTTTCCTGCCTGCTCTTCCACCGGGGCGTCTCCCGGGTGGGCGGCGGCAACAAGGATTACATCAAGAAGTTTCCCGGCTCGCTCGACGAGCTCTCCCCGTTCGACGTGGTGTTTCTCGGGGACGTGGGCCTCGACGACGGGCAACTGTCTGCGGAGGACTGCCGGCTGTTGAAGGGGCTCGTCGAATACCAGGCCAGCGGACTGGTGTTCATGCCCGGCTGGCAGGGGCACGAGATGTCGCTGGTCGATTCGCCGCTCGGCGATCTCCTGCCGGTCGTGCTCGACGACGCGCGGCCGGAGGGCACGGGCACGCCGGTGCCGGGACGGTTCGCCCTCAGCGACAAGGGGCGCAGCAGTCTGCTCACGCGGCTCGCCGATTCAGCCGACGAGAACATCGCCGTCTGGGAGTCGCTGCCCGGCTTTCAATGGTATGGCCCGGTGCTGCGGGCGAAGGCCGGCAGCGAGGTGCTGGCGGTGCACGACGACGCCGCCAACGACTACGGCCGGATCCCGCTGCTCGTCACGCGGCCGTTCGGCGCCGGCAAGGTGCTCTTCATGGCGACCGACGGCGCGTGGCGGTGGCGGAAGGGCGTCGAGGACAAATACCACTACCGCTTCTGGGGGCAGGTGGTCCGCTGGATGGCCTATCGACGGACGATGGCCAAGGGAGAACGGATGCGGCTGCTCTTCACGCCCGAGCAGCCCGGGGTCGGGCAGGAAGTGGCCTTCGACGCCAACGTGAGCGACGCCGTCGGCGAGCCGTTGCAGGCGGGCACGGTGACGGTGGCCGTCACGGCTCCCTCAGGTGCCACGGAGACCGTGCGACTCGTGGCGCCGGGCGAGCAGGGCTCGTGGGGCGTCTTCTCGGGCGGCTGGACGCCGCGCGAGCCGGGGAACCACGCGGCCGTGCTCTCCTGCGTCGAGACCGGCGATCGGCTGGAGGCGTCGCTCTTCGTGCAGGGCACTCCGGGCGAGGCGGTGGGCGAGGCTGCCAGGCCCGACGTACTCGAGGAGATCGCCCGGCTCACACAGGGATCGGTGACGACGCCGGGTGCCCTGCAGGAGCTCCTGCTCACGCTCTCAAAGCTGCCGGAGAACCCGCCGGAGATCCGGCGGCTGCGGCTCTGGGCGCATCCGGCGGCCCTGGCCACGCTCGTGAGCCTGCTCGGTCTGTTCTGGGTGGGAAGAAAATGGCAGGGGCTCGTATGACGTATGATTGGGAGAGGCCCGTGACCAGGCACCGGGGTGAATCAGGAGCACCGATCTGTCGACGACGACCGGTCGACCGGGCGGCCTCGCGCTGCCCGATGGCCTGCGGCTGCAGCTCGAGGGTTTTCGCCGCACGGTCTGGACGATCAAGGCGATCGAGGCGGTCTGCGGTGCGGTTTTCGGCGTGCTCGTGGCCTGGCTCGCGCTGTTTCTGCTCGACCGCGTGAGCGAGACGCCGGCCGCGGCGCGGTGGCTCTTCTTTGCCGCCGCCGTCGCCAGCTGCGCCGCGATCCCACTCTTCTTCCACCGCTGGATCTGGAGCCACCGCGGCCTCGACAGGCTCGCCCGCCTGATCGCCCGGCGGTTTCCTTCGCTCGGCGACCAGCTGCTCGGCGTGGTGGAGATCGTCCGCAACCAGAGCGAACAGGAGCGGTCGCGGGCGCTCTGCGAGGCGGCCATCCGGCAGGTGGCGGAGGCGGCCGGGCGGTGCGATCTCCGCGAGGCCGTGCCGCGGCCGCGGCATCGGCTCTGGGCGTGGCTCGCGGCGGTGCCGCTGACGCTCGCGGTCGCGCTGCCACTCGTCGTGCCGGCGGCGGCGGCCAATGCCTGGGCGCGGTTTCTCGCGCCGTGGCGGCTCGTGGAACGGTTTACCTTCACCCGGGTCGACCGACTGCCGGAGAACCTGGTGATTCCGCACGGCGAAGAGGCGGAGATCGCCGTGGCGCTCCGTGACGACTCGCAGTGGCGGCCCGGGCGGGCCCGGGCGCGGATCGGTGGCGGGCCGGCGGTGACGGCCGACCGCGACGGCGATCGCTACCGCCTCGCGCTGCCGCCGCAGGTGACGGAGTCGCCGCTGCGGCTCGCGGTGGGGGATGCCCGCCAGCGGGTGACGCTCGTGCCCACCTTCCGGCCAGAGATCACCGGCATCTCGGCGCGGGTGCAGCTGCCCGACTACCTCGGCCGGCCGGAGCCGCTCGTGAAGGATGTCCGCGGGGGCGTGCTGGCGGTCGTGAAGGGGAGCGCGGTCGTGATCACCGCCACGGCCAATCGCGAACTTGTGGCCGCGACGATCGACGGCGACCGCGTGGTGCCGACCGGGGCTGCGGTGTCCACGCCGTCGCTCGCGGTCGACGGCCAACGCGACGTGACCATCACCTGGGAGGACAGCCTCGGGCTCTCCGGCGGCAAGCCGCTGACCGTGAGCCTGGCGGCCCGCGACGACGAGCCCCCGACGCTCACGGTCGACGGCCTGGCCAGCAAGGCCGTGCTCCTCGAGACCGAGACGGTGCGGTTTGCCCTGGCGGCCCGCGACGACTTCGGCGTGAAGCAGGTGGGGATCGAGTGGGTCGGCGGCGACGCCGGGGCGCTCCGTGACGACTCGCAGGTGCGGCCCGGCGGCGAGAGCCTGCTGGCCGCCGGCGGGCACGAGCGGGAGACGCTCGACGCCGTCGGCACGTTCTCGCCGGCCGCGCTCGGCATCGCGCCGCAGCGGGTGGAGGTGCGGGCCTTCGCCGAGGACTATCTCCCGGGGCGGGGGCGGGTCTATGCGCCGCCGGTGGTGTTTCTGGTGATGAGCTCCGCCGATCACGCCCTCTGGATCAACGACCAGATCGCCCGCTGGAAGCAGCAGACGGCGGAGGTCCGCGACCGCGAGATGGAGCTGCTCGCGCGAAACGAGGAGCTGCGGCAGCTGTCGGCCGACGATCTCGACGCGCCTGAGAACAGGAAGGCGATCCGCGAGCAGGCGGCCGCGGAGAAGAACAACGGCCGGAGGCTGGGCCGGCTGGCCGACAGCGGCGCCGAACTGGTGCGGCAGGCGCTGCGGAATCCGGAGTTCGACGCCGGCACGCTCGAGCAACTCGCACAGAACGTGCAGGCCCTCGAGGAGATGGCCGAGACGCGGATGCCGGGAGTCGGCGAACTTCTGCAGGCTGCGGCCGAGGCGGCAAAGGGCGACGACGCAGGTGAGCGGCCGGGCGACGGCAAGCCGAGTGATGGCAAGCCGAGTGATGGCAAGCCGAGTGATGGCAAGCCGAGTGATGGCAAGCCGAGTGATGGGAAACCCGGTGACGGAAAACCCTCGCCGTCCGGGGAGGAACCGCCCGAGATCGTCGGCGAGCAGCGTGGCGGCAAGGCACCGTCGCAGGGGCAGTCGCCCGAGGAGAAGCCGGCGTCGCCGCCGAAGCCGCAGGTGATCGAC